>CAZOBT010000058.1:0-10311 GCA_964578025.1 uncultured Rhodocyclaceae bacterium
ATTAGCCAAATTAACCCAACAAGGAGCAAATCATGGCAACAAAGGCTAACTTGCTGGGGCAACTATTGTGTCAATTTGCGCGAATCCTTACCGGAGCGCGGGCGATTTGGCAGGATGAAGCGGCCTTACCACCGCCAACACAGACGCAACGTGCTCGGGTGTATTACGCTAATCATCGCAGCCATGCCGATTTTGTCTTGGTGTGGGCTTCTTTGCCAACCCAAGCCCGGCAACAAACCCGCCCAGTGGCAGCGGCGGATTATTGGAGTCATGGCAAGATTCGCCGTTATTTAATTGACCATGTATTTCGTGGCGTATTGATTGATCGCCAACCAAAGCGCGACCATCACCCGATTCAGCAAATGGCTGACGTATTGTTAGCTGGGGAATCGCTGATTATCTTTCCCGAAGGTACGCGCAACAGTGCCGAGGGCTTGTTGCCATTCAAAAACGGTATTCATCATTTAGCCGAGACCTTGCCCACCCTAGAGTTTGTCCCTGTGTGGATTGAGAACCTAGGGCGTGCCTTGCCCAAAGGTGGGTTCTTGCCGCTCCCCCTATTGTGCACTTTGCATTTTGGTACGCCACTCACCCTCGCTGAAGGTGAAAGCCGTAATGACTTTGTTAACCGGGCGCGGAATGCGTTATTAGCCCTTGCCCCACCCGAAGCCTAAACCAGCCACACCAACATACCCCCCAATCAATGGAGCATGATTAACGCATGGATACCTTGCTCGCGTTTACCCAACTTTCCCCCGCGTTATTACAGATTTTTGTTGGTGTTTTTGCCGTTTTAGCCCTAGCGAGCAGCATCGGTTTCATCTTGCGCTGGCGTTTGCATGGCACAGAAAACAAGGTAATCAACAACCTGAATGCACGGATTAACGCCTGGTGGGTGATGGTCTTGGTTTTAGCTGTCATCTGTTGGGCAGGTAAAAACGCCATGATTTGGCTTTTTGCTTTTATTTCACTGCAAACGCTGCGTGAATTTGTTTCTGTGACTTACACCCGACGCGGTGACTATCGCCCTTTGTTGTGGTGCTTCTTTTTCTTTCTGCCCGCGCAATATTGCTTAATCGCGTATGACTGGTATGGCTTATTTTCGATCTTGATCCCGGTCTATGCCTTTTTGCTCTTGCCAATTTCGGCTTCTTTAGGCGCAGATACCACGCGCTTTTTAGAACGCGCCGCCAAGGTGCAATGGGCGTTAATGATTTGTGTGTATTGTTTGTCCCATGTCCCTGCCTTGCTGACCTTAACGATTCCCGGATTTGCTGGGCGCAATATGGAATTGATTGTGTTCCTCATCTTGGTCGTGCAAGCCAGTGATGTCTTGCAGTATGTCTGGGGTAAGTTATTTGGAAAGCATAAACTCTCCCCCGCGATTTCCCCCTCCAAGACCGTAGAAGGCTTACTCGGCGGGGTGTTAAGTTCGACCTTTGTCGGTGCGGCCTTATGGTGGCTGACACCTTTTACGGCATGGCAAGCGGGTTTAATCGCGCTGACGGTGAATATTCTGGGTTTCTTTGGCGGCTTTGTCCTTTCCGCCATCAAGCGCGCCCGGGGCATTAAAGATTGGGGCACGCTGATTGAAGGGCATGGCGGCATGTTAGACCGGGTAGATTCTTTAAGTTTTTCTGCCCCGATCTTCTTCCATATCATTCGCTATTGGTGGGTGTAGGGGGGGTAGGAAGGTTGGTGATTGCAGCGCGGAGCAGAGCAAGGCAATAACACCTCAGTTACAATGCCGCCCTGCCTTTTTTCTCCCTTCTTTGCCCGGAATTTGCCATGTTAATGCTGCTTTCCCCTGCGAAATCATTGGATTACACCTCACCCGTGCCAGAATTGTTGATGAAATTGCCAATGACGGTGCCAGATTATCTGGACGATTCGGCCTTGCTCATCCAACGTTTGCGTGAACTCGCTCCGGCAGAAGTGGCGGAGTTAATGGGGATTAGCGATGCCTTAGCCGTGCTCAATGTCACCCGTTACATGGAATGGGAGCCGCCGTTTACCACCGAAAATGCGAAAGCAGCGGTGTTGGCGTTTAATGGCGATGTGTATGAAGGTTTAGCCGCCAATACCTTGAATACTGAGGATTTAGCCTTTGCGCAAAACCATTTGCGCATTTTGTCTGGGCTGTATGGCTTATTGCGCCCCTTGGATTTAATGCAAGCTTACCGCTTAGAAATGGGGACGAAGCTAAGCAATCCACGCGGCAAAGATTTATACGCCTTTTGGGATGACAAATTAACTTTGGCGATCAATCAGTTACAGGCTGGAGAAGCCGCCCCCGTGCTGTTAAATTTGGCCTCTGCCGAATATTTCAAAGTCATTAAAACCAAAAAGCTCCGCGCCCGCGTCGTACAGCCGGTGTTTGAAGATTGGAAAGGCGGCAAATACAAAATCGTGAGTTTTTACGCCAAACGGGCGCGGGGTTTAATGGCGCGTTATGTGATTGAAAACCGCCTGAGCGATCCGGCACAACTTGTTGATTTTGATGTGGAAGGCTACCAGTTTGTCCCCGCCGCCTCGGATGAAAGTACCTTGGTTTTCCGGCGCAAATTAACGGAATTAGCTGATTAAGTAAGTGGCAAATTTAGTGGAAAGAACACCAGCAACAACGCAAGCGGGGCGGCTGATTCTCGCGCCCATGCACGGTTTAGCCGATGATGTGCTGCGGGCGGTATTGACGGGGCTGAGTCCGTATGATTATTGCGTCACCGAGTTCATCCGTGTGACCGAAAGTGCCTTGCCGGGGCGTACTTTTTTGCGCGTTGCCCCTGAGCTAAAACACGCCAGCCGTACCTTGGCTGGGACACCCGTGCGCGTGCAGTTGCTCGGGTCTGATCCGCAACGCCTCGCCGCCAGCGCGGCGCAGTTGGTGGAGCTAAACCCGGCGGGGATTGATCTGAATTTCGGCTGTCCCGCGCCCACGGTAAATCGGCATCGCGGTGGGGCGATTTTGTTGAATGAGCCGGACTTGCTTTACGCAATTGTCGCCGCCATTCGCCCGCACATTCCGCGCCATATTCCCTTTACCGCCAAGATGCGCCTTGGCGTGGAAGATACGCATAACGCCCTGCGCTGTGCCTCTGCCTTAGCAGCGGGCGGGGCAGACGAGTTAATTGTGCACGCCCGCACCAAAGCCGACGGCTACCGCCCTCCCGCGCGTTGGGAATGGATACAACGGATTCGTGACACGGTAACGATTCCGGTGATTGCGAATGGCGAAATCTGGAACGAAGCGGATTACCACGCCTGCCGCGCCATGACTGGCTGTGATGACATCATGATCGGACGCGGCGCGATTGCTGATCCTTTGCTGGTCGCGCGTTTACGCGGGCAAACCTTTACGGCGGAGGAGGCGTGGGCGGTGTTGGAAGGGGCGATTGCCGATTTTTGGCAGCGCGTACAAGTCAAAGTCACGCCGCACCATTGCCCCGGTCGTCTCAAATTGTGGTTGAACTATCTGCGCCTCGCCTACCCCGCCGCCGAAACCTTGTACCAACACATCCGCGCCGCCAAAACCATTGCCGACTGTGAGCGAGTATTGCAGCCATTCCTGCAAACACCCCGCACACCGCTACCACCACACGTAACGCCCTCGGCCTAATCTTCATTCATTTATGCAAGCTAATTCCAAACCAATTCATAGTGGGCAATCTGGGATTCACCCCGATTTATCGCTGATGGTGCGCCGTCATCTGCAACACCCATTTCGTAAACCGTATTTGGTCTATAACCAAGAAGCCCTTGAATTAGCCCTTAGCCAATGGGCTAAGTTTGATGCCAGCACCCCTTTGGTCTTGGATTCTGGTTGTGGTGTGGGCTGGAGCACCATTCACTTAGCCCGGCAATATCCGCAGCATTTTGTCTTGGGGGTCGATTGTTCCTCTGACCGTTTGGGGCGCGAAAAATGGGGGGCGGGCGAGATTCCGCCTAACTGTGCGTGGGTACGGGCCGATGTAGTTGATTTTTGGCGGTTATTGCTGGCAGCGGGGAAGCATCCTGAATTTCATTATGTGCTGTACCCGAATCCGTGGCCGAAAACCACGCATTTACAACGCCGCTGGCATGGACACCCGGTGTTTCCCAGTTTGCTGGCCTTGGGTGGGTATTTGGAATGTCGCAGTAATTGGCAAATCTACATTGAAGAACTCGCTGCCGCTTTAGCACTTGCCGGGCAAGGCGCAGTCGCCTGCCAACCCTACAGCACGACCAGCCCAATCACCCCATTTGAAAAGAAATACCAAGAATCCGGTCACGCCCTATGGCGATGCCAAGTCCAACTCAAACCCGTAACGGTTTAAAAATTAGACCAAATAAAAAAATGGCCTACAGAGAACGTTGGACATGCTTAAATCAATAATAGACCAAATTACACGCCCTTTGATTCCCGTCAAAATTATCCATGAAGAAATATCGGAAACGCCTCGGCTTTCAAACCCCAGCCGAGGCATTCCTAACGCCTATCAACGTTGCACTTCATTGTTGAATCTGCGATTTACTGCGCAAGGTCTGATACGTTTATAAAATAAACGTACCCAAGTACCATGCAATCGCGGCAATCAAGGCACTACAAGGGATGGTCAACACCCAAGCCCAAACGATGCCACCGGCAATGCCCCAACGTACCGCAGACACTTTGCGTGCCGAGCCGACACCAACAATCGCACCAGTAATCGTATGTGTGGTTGAGACAGGAATCCCTAAACCAGTGGCTAAGAACAGGGTTAACGCGCCACCTGTTTCGGCACAGAAACCACCAATTGGTTTGAGCTTGGTAATTTTCTGCCCCATGGTTTTCACAATCCGCCAGCCACCAAACATCGTGCCAAGGCCGATCGCGACATAGCAAGAAATTACTACCCAAGATGGGATTGAGTCGCCAGATTGACTATAGCCTGCGGCAATTAGCAACATCCAGATGATGCCCATTGTCTTTTGTGCATCATTCCCACCATGTCCAAGGCTATATAAAGCGGCTGAAACAAGCTGTAGGCGGCGGAACCAACGGTCAACTTTGCGTTGATGTTGCTTGAAGCAAATCCAAGACACGAGGAGCATCATTAATGAACCCAGTAGCATCCCCAATAAAGGCGAAATCAAAATAAATGAAACAACTTTGATTAAACCAGAGGAAATTAGGGCTGACGGGCCTGCTTTAATTAAGGCAGCACCGACCAAACCACCAATCAGAGCATGGGACGAGGATGAAGGAATGCCGTAATACCAAGTAACAATATTCCACGTAATCGCGCCAACCAAGGCCCCAAAAATAACAATGTGGTCGACAATTGCTGGCTCAATGGTGCCTTTACCAATTGTTGAAGCAACTTTAAGTTGGAAGATAAAGAGGGCGACAACGTTAAAGAATGCAGCCCACCACACCGCGTGTTGTGGTTTCAGTACCCCAGTGGAAACGATGGTAGCAATTGAGTTCGCCGCATCATGAAACCCATTCATAAAGTCGAAAGCCAACGCTAAAAAAACTAGCAAGACAACGACCCACAGACTAATTTGTAGGTGATCCATTTTTGGGCGACCGATTAAGAGTTTTCGAGAACAATACCTTCGAGGATATTGGCAACATCCTCACAACGATCGGTTACTGTTTCTAGCAGCTCGTAAATCGCTTTGAGTTTAATTAGCTGTTTAATATCGGACTCTTCACGGAAGAGGCGAGACATCGCGCCGCGCATCGTGCGATCTGCTTCTGTTTCTAGGGCATCAATTTCTTGGCAGGTTTTTAAAATTGCTCCTGCATTGTCCATTGAGTTAAGCAAGCCCACGGCATAACGCACTTTCTCACAACAAGCCAAGCCTTGTTCAGCTAATAAGCGGGCTTCTTCAGTAACTTCTTGAATGTCGTATAAGGCCATTGATTCGGCAACATCTTGAATCAAGTCCAGAATGTCATCCATGCCACCAATGAGTTGGTGAATTTCATCACGATCAAATGGGGTGATAAAGGTAGAATGCAGCAGCGACAAAGTGTTGCGTGTGATTTCATCCGCCTTGTTTTCAAATCTGTCGATTTCTTCTGCATATTGCTTGGCAGATTCTGGCTTGCTGAGTACCGCGCTCATCAATGCAACCAGCGATTTGCCACCCGCAACAATCTGATCCGCGTGTGCATTGAACAGATCAAAAAACTTCCCCTCTTGGGGCATAAAGCGTCCGAACATGATAGTAGATCCGTATATTACAATTTTGTGACGGGGCGAATTCTACCATGCCCAATTCGATCACTTTGGACGAAAAACAAACTTCAGTGCGTGACGACAAGATTTACCCAATGCAGCACTGTGGCCTTTTTCAACATGTAAACACCAATAGCGACTCACAAATGACAGATTGGCCTAATGATCTTTTTGGCGACCCGTTTGAGCTTGCACACCTACCCTTGCCTCGCCCTGCACTTGGCTATGGCATTCAAGAATTCGATACTGGTCATGCCTTAAATCCATACACACAGTCGTTACAAACCCTCAGAGCGTCAAAAAAGGAAGTAATTTTTTCTACCTATGCTGAAGCTTTTCAGCAAGGAATCAATTATTTGCAATATAAGTTATCAAAGAGCCACGATCACAATTTATGTATTACCCCAATCGGATATGACGAAGTAATGGAACGCCCTGTTTGGATATTAGGTGTTTTGTGGTCAGAGCCGGAAAAGGTCGACTACAATCGGCAAAACGACTACGTTGCACAACTGCTTGCCAATAATTCGCCGTTACACCATAACAAGCCTTGAAGGCACGGCTGGCGTTAGCCTCAGACGGTAGGCATTCCCCTTATTTCTTAATTTCTTAATCATCCTTTTATTTTTCTGGACTATGCCTTATCTCAAACTTGAGCAGGCGCATTTGGCCTTTGGTCATGTGCCTTTATTGGATGCTGCTGATTTTCAACTTGATCCCGGTGAGCGTGTCGCGCTGATTGGGCGTAATGGTACAGGTAAGTCCTCACTTCTGGCGGCTTTAGCAGGACAAGCGCATTTAGATGATGGTTTGGTCTGGACTCAGCCGGGGATTCGTGTGGCTTATGTGCCACAAGAGCCGCCCTACGACCCCAACATGACCGTCTTTGAGGCGGTCGTTGCCGGAATGGGCGAAACCTCCAATTTATTGGCGGAATATCACGCCGTATCACACCAATTAGCCGATACCACGCTTTCTGCGGCACAACATGAAGCCTTGTTAGCACGTCTCAACGAGTTGCAACACACCTTAGAAGCGATTGGGGCATGGACGCAGCAAACGCAAGCGGAAAAAGCGATCGCGCAATTTGGTCTTGATCCTGATAAGACAATCACCACCTTATCTGGTGGGCAGAAAAAGCGTTTGGCCTTAGCACAAGCCTTGGCGATTGCCCCCGATGTCTTGTTGCTGGATGAACCGACTAACCATCTTGATATTGCGGCGATTCAATGGCTAGAAAGCTTGTTGATTGAATCGGGCGTGACCTTGTTGTTTATTACACACGACCGCTTCTTTATGGACAATGTGGCAACACGGATTGTTGAGCTAGATCGTGGCAAGTTGGCGAGTTTTCCCGGCACGTTTAAGCAATATCAGCAACGTAAAGAACAAATGCTGCATGACGAAACCTTGGCGAATCAGCGTTTTGACAAGCTATTAAAAGAAGAAGAGGTTTGGATTCGCAAAGGGGTTGAAGCACGGCGTACCCGTGCGGTGTTTCGGGTGCAACGTTTAGAGCAGTTGCGTTTAGAACGTGCCGCCCGCCGCGAACGCATGGGCAAGGTTAACTTACAGCTAGATGCCGGGGATAAGGGCGGGCGTTTGGTTGCGGAATTGGAGCATGTGCACAAAGCCTTTGCTGATAAAACCGTGGTACGCGATTTCTCAACCCGGATTCAACGTGGCGACAAAATTGGTTTGATTGGCGCGAACGGGGCGGGAAAAACGACCTTGTTACGCCTGATTTTGGGGGAGTTAAACGCAGATAGCGGCAGAATCCGCCAAGGTACACGGTTGGAAATTGCCTATTTCGATCAATTCCGCACACAGTTAAACCCCGAAGCCGCCTTAACCGATGTGATTTCCCCCGGTTCGGATTATGTGGAAATCAATGGCAGTCGTAAGCATGTGATTGGTTATTTGGAAGATTTCCTCTTTGCCCCAGAACGGGCGCGTTCGCCAGTGAAATCCTTATCGGGGGGGGAGCGGAATCGCCTATTGCTAGCCCGCCTCTTTGCCCGTCCCGCCAATGTCTTGGTGCTGGATGAACCAACGAACGACTTGGATATTGAAACCTTAGAATTGCTAGAGCAATTACTACAAGACTATCCCGGTACGCTGTTCTTGGTGAGCCATGATCGCGCTTTCTTAGATAACGTCGTGACGCAAACGATTGCCACCGAAGGGAATGGTGAATGGAAAGAATACGTCGGCGGCTATAGCGATTGGGCAAATTATCAAGGCCAACGCCAAGCGGAACAAGCCCGCGCTAAAGCCGAGAGTGAAGTCAGTAAAGCTCCGGTTAAAAAAGTTGAGACCAAAACCGAAAAACCCAAAACAAATAAATTGAGTTGGAAGGAAGAGCGCGAGCTAGAAGCATTACCCGATAAAATTGCAAGCTTGGAAGCAGAACAGACCAACATTAGCCAAACCCTAGAAGACCCGACACTGTACCAACGTGCGCCCCAAGAAGCACAAGCTTTTTCTGCCCGTTTAGCGGCGATTGATGATGAATTACTCGCGTTAATGGAACGCTGGGAAGAACTCGAAGCGAAGCGAGGGTAGGCGAGACAGAATAAAAAACGCGCTGCCTATTTCGCAGCGCGTTTTTTTAAAGGCAAGTTACCTGTTGTGTTAACTGATATTTTTTAGGAAATTGTGCTCTCTATGGCAGAAATGCTTGAAAGCTCTCTGGCAAAGGTGCGTTTTCTAAGCTGCGCTGTGAAAAAATAAAACGCCCATCACAAACAAAACCAAGCTCATCCCACGCCACCGCATTAAGAGCTGCACAAAATGCGGCTAAATCAATGTCCTGTTGGTGTGGAAAAACCGCAAGAATTGAGCCATCGAAATGAGTACATTCATGCAGAAAAAACGGCTGGGGGTGGCGGGTTTTGCCGTTGACATAAACGCGGGGCGCGTCTGTTTGTGGATAGCCCCGCCCCCAATGCCACCAATTTGACTCGTCAAACTGGCGAATTTTGCGCTGTAATAATTGTTCTTTATATGGCAATAAATCCGCAGGTGCTTGGGTCGAATCAATAGGATAAAACATGGATTTAGTTTTGCCTGTTTTCGCAGTGCTTGAGCCAACAAATTCTCGGTTGGCAATTTGTGGATTAGCAAATAAAGAATCTGCCCCCGATACTGCCCCTACTTTTACACTGGCAATTTGTTTCAGTATCAGCCCATGCCGACTTTTGGTGAACATAAAATGCCCGGACTCTTCAAGGAAATAGCGCGTTTCCCAAGGAATATTGATGAGTATTTTGCTTAAATCATCTTTATTACTAACTTCCGCATAGTGCATTTCCCGATTAAAACAATCCTTTTCAAATCGCCAAATCAGGCAATTAGGGACAGCCCCCGCAAAAATACGCGCATCACCTAATTCAATGGCATGGGTAATCGTGCCTTGGGTATACAGCCATTGGTTTAATTTAACGCTGGAAGTCGTTTTTAAGAAATCACGCGGGGTAATGAAGATTAGCTCACCATGTGGCTTTAGGTGACGAACGGCTTTTTCAATGAAGAAGAGATAGAGGTTTGAACGAAGGTCAAAAAGAGATGATTTGAGATATTTCTTGGTTTCTGGAAAAATATCCTGATAGCGAACATATGGAGGATTGCCAATTATAGTTTCAAATTTTTCGCTCTCTGGGTAGGTAAAGAAATCACTATTTATACATCCATCTGGAGCATGTGTTGAATCAATTTCTAATCCGACACAATTGGGAATCTGCCGAAAAAATGCACCATCACCACAGGATGGCTCTAATACTCTGCCCTGATTCTTTCGTAAGGCCAACATGACATTAACTATTAGGTCTGGTGTAAAAACCTGACCAAAAGTGGCAATGTTATATGCAGTCTCCAAAGGAGTTCTCAAATTCACTGAGGATATTGGCTCTAAGTTGGATTGACTCATAGAATTTTCCGAGAAGAAATCTAACTGCATCATCATGTTCCCTTCTACAAAGGTCTCTGTTGTTACCCCAATTACATTGGAATGGTAGGTTATTTCCATTAGCAACAAGCGTATTAATTTGCTTCAAACTGGTACAGAAAATATCTGTGGGATTTTTCTTACTTACTATAAGAAAAT
>CAZOBT010000058.1:10321-10853 GCA_964578025.1 uncultured Rhodocyclaceae bacterium
TTTTTGCCGAACTCAAATTTTTTCTTAGTTTTCTAAAATATTCTCCCCACGCTATTTCGTTGGGAAAGTCAGGCCATAGACCAGTCAGTGCATAGTAAATTCCTAGCTTACATTGCACGTTATCATTTGTTGAAGTAGAGCTAACTTTGATATTAACGGGAATATTTTCACCCGACTCTAAGGGAATGGCAAAGTCAAACCAATATCGAGGGGGTGGGTTGTGTATCTGAAAGTTTTTATTGATTTTTTTGAGAATTTCATCCTCATTAATAGAGGCATTGACCCTACCATCTTGAAATTTGGTGGATAAAGCAATTTTTTCGGAAATAAGAAAATCTTTTATTTCTAATAGCTTGTCGGGAAGCATAAAGTTATCCTACAGGGTGGGCATTGTAACTCTCAAATTACAATGCCCCTGATTATAGTTATAACTAACGACTAATTGGCTTGTAACGAATGCGCTTGGGTTTCGCGCCCTCTTCGCCCAGACGTTGTTTCTTGTCTTCTTCGTATTCTTGGTAATTACCCGCGA
>CAZOBT010000059.1:0-5195 GCA_964578025.1 uncultured Rhodocyclaceae bacterium
CCGGGTCGACTGGCCAGAACAAGACGATTTAATTGCTTGGCTACACACCCACGGGCGATGTGTCGAAATTGCGGGGCAAGAATTGGCGGTAGGCAACTTAGCGGCGAGTTTGGCGCAAGTATGGAGCTTGCCTGCTCCACCACCCCCCGCCGCTGCCGGGATAGCGATGGCAGTTGATACCCTCACCTACGACTGGTTAGATTAACCCAGCCTAACGTAATACCCGTTTCCACTCCGCCTCAAACGTCCGCACTAAAATTTGATTATCCAAACGATTCACCTCAGTGCTGACGCGCCCCATATCAGGTGGGAAAACAAACAGGCTGCGCGTAGTAGCTGCATCTAAATAACGCAGTGGCACGGTGTAATTGCTGGGGGGAACATAGTCTGTATGCCCTGCCAAGATATAGCCCCATTCACCAAATGACGGTACCCACGCATGATAGGGCTGTGTGCTAAAACCCACACTTTCTAGGGTATTAACCACTGTCCAAAACGTCTGCCGCGCATAATAGGGCGAGGTTGATTGAATCACTACCCGCCCTTGGGGGCGTAAATGTTTATCTAATAAACGATAAAAGGCGGTGCTATATAATTTGCCTAAAGCATAATTATTCGGGTCAGGAAAATCGACCACCACAAAATCAAAAAAATCGGGATTTGTTTCTAGCCATTGCAAAGCATCGGCATTAATAATTTTTACCTTCGGTGAATTCAGGGCATTTTGATTTAAGGCGTTTAATAGAGCCGAAGACGAAAATAGCTTGGTCATGGCGGGGTCTAAATCGACCAAGGTAATTTTTTCGACCTGTGGATATTTCAAAATCTCACGCACCGCCAACCCATCACCACCACCTAAAACCAACACCTCTTTTGCCCACGGCACACTGGCTAAACCGGGATGCACTAAAGCTTCATGGTAACGATATTCATCTTGTGATGAAAATTGCAGATTATTATTTAAATGCAAGCGTAAATCGTCATGCCAACGGGTAATCACTAAACGTTGATAAGGGGTCGTTTCACTATGAATCACTTCATCTGCATATAAATGATTTTCCGCAACATTACTTAAAAAGCCCGAAGCCGCACACCCAGATAACAGCACGGCAAAACATAAACCTGCCTGCCAGCGTAATAAATCCTGATGTCCGGGGCGTAATTGTTCACGAAATAAATACATCGCCCATAATGCAACTGCGGCATTTAATAGACCAAATAACAAACCACTTTGGACTATCCCAAGTTGCGGGGCTAAAACCAGCGGAAAGAGCAATGAGACCAACAGTGCCCCAAGGTAGTCAAAGGTTAAAACCTGTGACACCAACTCCCGCAAGGCCAGCTCATTTTTTAATATGCGCATGACCAAAGGAATTTCCAAACCCACCAAAATTCCCACCAGCAACACCACCAAATACAAAAGCAATTTAAATGGCGTACTTAACCATGCAAAGGTTAAAAATAACCCCAAGGCGGCAAAGCCACCAATGACTCCAACCAGCAATTCAATTTGGATAAAACGTAAGACTAAATGCTGAGTAATATAACGCGACAACCACGACCCTATCCCCATCGCAAAAAGATACGTCCCAATTACCGTAGAAAACTGAGTGACGGAATCTCCAAGTAAATATGACGATAATGCCCCAACAATTAATTCATACGCCAAACCACAGGCTGCAATGACAAATACCGAAAATAATAGGGCGTGGCGCATTAGACATTAACCATGAATTGCCGAGGCCACAATTAAGGCGACACCAAGGCACATGGCGGCGACGACGGTAGCGAGGGCTTGGTTGCGTTCGCGCACGATTTCACGCCATAAATCGTAGGGGGTGATTTTGTCGATGATGATGAAGGAAACCCAGAAAACAATGACCCCTAAAATGGAATACACAATCGAATTCAATAAATATTGAGGGTTGAAATCAAACATAGTTTTACTCCTTAAAAGTCATGCCGCTTATAAAAATTATTTGTGATACACCCGGCTGCCGCTACTACTGCCGCTGCGTCCGCTGTAATGACTGTCTTGGAAAACATTCCAACTTTGATATTGCGCGTATAAAAACAGACATAAGGCAACCCCGCCAAGGTAGCGGAAAAGACGGAAAAATAAGGGATCGTTTTGATTCATGCGAAGTATTCAGGCATTGAGCAATCTGGCGATTATGCCTATTTCTCACCCAACTAGACATGTCTAGGCGTGTAAAACGGTAGGGCAATAAAAAACGGAGTCTTGCGACTCCGTTTTTAGCCTTAGCCTAACTTGGTCTTAGTTAGCTTTCTTTTGTGCATCCAAACGGAAGCTGGCATAAGAACCGGGGGCATCTTCGATGATCTTCGCGTTGTCGCCGGGCTGACGGGCAGCAACCTTAGCATCGCCACCGGGCAAGCCAGTGACCCAAGCTTGCCAATCGTTCCACCAAGAACCGGGGTTCTGTGTTGCACCGGCCAAGAACTCATCGGGATCGACGGGTAATTTCGCGGCGTTGTTGACCCAGTAGCCGTATTTGTTGGCAGCGGGTGGGTTAACAATCCCGGCGATGTGACCAGAACCACCTAAGACGAATTTCACTGGGCCGCTGGGCAAGTGTGCGCCCATATAGGTGCTCTTCCACGGAGCGATGTGATCTTCGATGGTAGAGATGAAGTAGCAGGGGGTTTGTACTTTGGTGATGTCGATTGGCACGCCACCTAAGGTGATACCACCGGGGTCTTTCAGCTTGTTATCTAAGTACATATTGCGCAGATAGAAGCTGTGCATTGCCGCAGGCATACGGGTGGAATCGGAGTTCCAGTACAACAAGTCGAAGGGGAAGGGGTCTTTACCCATCAAATAGTTGTTCACCACGAATGACCAGATCAGGTCGTTGGCACGCAACATATTGAACGTACCTGCCATTTCTGAGCCTTCTAAGTAGCCACGCTCATTCATGCGTTGCTCAAGGCCAGTAACGGCGGATTCGTCAATAAACACACCCAATTCGCCAGGTTCTGCAAAGTTCAACATGGTGGTGAAGAACACGGCGGAAGAAACGCGCTTATCTTTCTTCGCTGCCAAGTAGGACAAGGTGGTCATCAACAGCGTGCCGCCCAAGCAGTAACCTGCCATGTCGACTTCTTTTTCGCCGGTGATTTTGCACACTTGATCCAAGGCGGTCAGAGAGCCTTCGAGCAGGTAATTTTCAAAGGATTTCTGTGCCAGTTTTTCGTCAGGGTTAACCCAAGACATGATGAAGGTGGTGTGACCTTGATCGGTGGCCCATTTGACGAAGGAGTTCTTTTCGCGCAAATCAAGGATGTAATACTTGTTAATCCAAGGTGGCACGATCAAGAAGGGACGCTTAGAGACCTTCTCGGTGGTGGGAGTGTATTGAATCAACTGGAACAGTTCATTCTGGAACACCACTTTACCGGGGGTCGTCGCTACGTTTTTACCCATTTCAAAGGCTGAGGTGTCCGTCATGCGGATGCGCAATTGACCATCACCAGCTTCTACGTCTTGCAACAGGTTATTCAAACCTTTAATCAGGTTTTGCCCGTTGCTCTTCATTGTTTCGCGGAAGACTTCAGGGTTAGTCATCGCAAAGTTAGAAGGTGACAAGGCATCAATGTATTGACGGGTAAAGAAGTTAACCTTTTGTTGTGTCACTTCGTCCAAACCGTCAGCGGTGTTGACCGTGTCATGAATGTGACGGGCAGCGATCAAATAGGATTGCTTGACGAAATCAAAGAGGAAGTGGTTTTCCCATTCTTCATCTTTAAAGCGGTTGTCGCCTTTCTTGGGAGCGGCAACGGCTTGGACGGGCATACCCATCATCTTCATGGTGCTGTTTTGCCATAAAGAGAAGTAATCCCACATCATGTTCATTTGGGTTTGTGCCAGTTTGTAGGGGTTAGCTAACAAACGGGAAGACAAATCCATAAAGGCTTTGGCAACGCCTAATTCGTCAGAAGGCGCGGCAACGCCTTCTTTGGTTTTCTTTTCAATCGACTGATTGATGATACGGGAAGCGCGTTGGGCGACTTCGGCAAAGGTTTTGGCTAATTCTGCGGGGTTGGGCAGGGTCTTGTCCTGTTCTTGCTGCGACATAGTGAATGATCCCTCTTTTCTTTGGTTGATGAGTACGTTACTAAGCCGAGAAAAGCTTAATGACTGACTCGTTGAAAACGAATAACGCCATCTGCGCCATTGTGGCGGTGCAAACGACCTCCCTGTTGCAGATGATTCAAATGGGCAATTGCCTCACCCATCGCAAACATCGTTTGGTGTGTATCGAGTGTGCGCGGAAATAAGACCGTAAGCAACTCAGCCGCACTCTGGGGAAATTCGCAATGCTCCTCCAGTTGCGCCAATCTTTCCTGATGGTGAGCTTCCAATTCTGCCACCCGAGGCTGAATCCCAATAAAGGGCAAACCATGAGAGGGCAAAACCAGTGTTTCTGCCGGAAAACGCGCCGCATAATCGCCGATTGAGCGCAAATAACGCTGTAATGCGTCATCCGTCGGCGTTACCGCAAAGACACTGATATTGGTGGAAATTTTTGGCAACAACATGTCGCCGGAAATTAACACGCCCAGTTCCATACCGTAAAGCATGGCATGTTCTGGCGAATGCCCAAAACCATCCACCACTTCCCAACAATACCGCCCAATACGCAGTTTTTGCCCATGTTGCAGGCGGTTATAGTGATTCGGCAAGGGGGCAACACCCCGCTTATAACCATTGCCACGTTCGGCTAAGGCCGCCAAGCGTTCCGCATCTAAACCATGTTCAGCAAAAGAAGCCAACATCGCTGCCGTGCCATGTCCTGCCAGCTCGTGATAGACCAAATGCGCCGTTAGGAACTCAGCGGCGGTAATAAACAGCTCGGCCTGTGGATATTTCTCTTGTACCCAACTGGCCAGACCCAAATGATCGGGGTGGAAATGGGTCACGATTACCTTGCTAATTTCACCCTTGAGGGTAGCAAAAATCTGTTCCCAATACGCCTTAACCTCGGGCAGGGCAAAGCCCGTATCCACCATTGCCCACGCTTCACCATCGCGTAACAACCACAGGTTGATATGGTTCAAGGCAAAAGGGAGCGGCATCCGTACCCAAAAGGTATCTGGCGCGACCTCGCGCATTTCCCCGCCAGCAGGTAGCTCGGGGAAGGGATAAGATAAAGTCGTTGCTGAATTCATAA
>CAZOBT010000059.1:5295-10851 GCA_964578025.1 uncultured Rhodocyclaceae bacterium
CGGCAAGCCCTAAACAAACTTGGCTTTGTCGCACAAAAACAAGACCAACAAGAAACTGGGCTATTTCGCAAAGCAATTCGCGTCAGTGGTTTTACTAATCCTGCGATTACGTTGAGTGCCGAACAAAGCCAACGCTTAACCACTAACCGCTATCCTTTCACCTTATATCAGCCCAACGAGCGCAAAGAGCACTTTAACCCTATCGGTTTGTTATTAGTGCCTGCGGGCGTGGTTGTTGATGTTTTACTTAGCCCTTTGTATTTGGGTGGTTTATTAGTTGTCGGACTAAGCCTCAGCCACCATTGACATAAAAGGAGCAAGCATGACTTCCCCTTATCACCAACTGACTCACTGGGTGACATCCCAACAGCTATCTGCTGAGGATTTACCTCTGGCACTCCACCAAACAGAAATTTGGCCTAGCCCTCAGTCTTGGTATCGTTTTATCAGCAATAGCCTGCTCTGGCTGGGGTTTAGCTTTTTGGCCTGTGGCTTGGTCTTTTTCTTTGCCTATAACTGGGAAGCTATCGGCAAATTTGGCAAATTCGCACTGGCGGCGGCGTTTGTGCTTGGGGCGTTGTTGGTGGTGCTGTGGCAAGGCGTAGACAACATCGCCGGACAGTCCGCACTGTTTGCCGCTGGTGTTGGCTTGGGGGCATTACTGGCTTTGATTGGGCAGACCTACCAAACCGGCACCGATCCCTTTGAGCTGTTTGTGCTGTGGGCGATCATGCTCTTGCCCCTTGCCTTACTTGGGCAAAACACCGCGATGTGGTTGTTATGGATCACCGTCAGTAATCTTGGCTTAACCTTATATGTGAGCACTATTCCGCTTGGTTTCAGCACGTTCCGGGGAGCCATTGGGTTTAGCAGTCAGCCAGAGTTGTGGTGTGGCTTTTTATTTAATACCGGGTTATTGCTGGCGTGGGAGCTGGGTCGCCATTATCAAAAATTTGGTCTTGATGGACGACTTGGCCCACGTAGCTTGGCTGTCCTGAGTGGTGGCTGTATCTGCTTACTTGGTCTAGTGCATGATGGAATTGGATTGTGGTTAGCTATCCTGTGGCTACCGCTATTTTTCTCGGTGTATCGCTTCCTGCTACTTGATCTGTTTATGTTGGCGGGCGCGGTGTTGGCGGCAATTACCTTTGGCTTACGCTTAATTGGCGAACCCGTTTTACGCTCGGGTGGCACAGGCGGATTTCTGCTGCTTGCCCTGTTTGTGATTGGTATCTCAATGATTAGTGTGCAGTGGCTGCGCCAGCTCGCCAAGGAGAACGCATAATGTGGCAAATTTCCTCTTCTCAGCGGTCTCCTACCGCCTTATGGCAGAACTTACGCCAAGGCAATGTCGTACAAGGTGACATTCCGCCAGACGAAAACGCTGCCCCGTTGGTGCCGTGGTATATCCGTTGGCTGCAAGGCATTACGGGTTGGATTGCGGCGATTTGTTTGCTGGTGTTTATTGGCGGCTCATTCGCTACGCTGATTTTTAGCATTAGCAAACGCGATTTCTTTGACTCTCCCGGCATTGTGGCAATTTTTGGTTTGCCCTTATGCGCTATCGCCTATGGGCTGTTGCGTCAGAAAACCGTTCATGCCTTTACCGAACAATTCGCTTTTGTCCTCAGTTTGTGTGGGCAAAGTTTGCTGGTGCTCGCGCTGTTTATCCTGTTTAAGCACGACGAGCGCAATCCGCTTTTATATACCTTGATTACGCTGTTTTTCCTTGGCTGGTTTGTGCTGATTCCCAATCACTTACATCGGGTATGGATGATGGCAGCCGGAGTCGCGAATCTGGGCATCGTGTTGGCGGCACTAGGCGAACCATTGTTTCCCTTAGCCACAGCAGGGATCACTTGGTTATTGGCCTATCTCGTACTCAATCGCCATCGTTTCCCAGCACAGGACATTTACCTTAGCCCCGCAATTAGCGGGATGTTATGGGGGGTAATCACGTTGGCGGGCTTTTGGCTGTCCCATACATGGTTCTATCTCTTCTTTGATTTCTGGCATGGACGCGAACCTAGCACCGACCTCTTGGCTACCGAGCGGGTGGCTGCTCTCAGTACTGGCCTCACCTTATTGTGGGCAACGTGGCAATTGCTCCAGCGTTATCAAGTTCCACCGCGCCGCCCTGTCGTGATGCTTGCTCTGTTGTTAGCAGGCGTAATCGCGCTAAGCACCTACTGGATGCCCGGACTTGCCTTAGTTGTGTTGTTGAGTGTGCTGGGGTTTGCCCACAGCGACCGGGTATTTTTGGGTTGTGGCCTACTTTCTCTTTTGGTCTATCTAAACTTCTATTACTACACCCTCAATATCAGCCTGCTGCATAAGGCCATGATCCTTGGTGGATTGGGTTTGGTCTTGCTGATTACCCGTTTGCTCTTGCCACGCTTATTGGGGAAGTCGTGGGAAAAATTGCCCGAAGAAGGAGTCGATCATGCGTAAATGGCTAGCCTTTGCCTGTGGCTGCCTCTTCTTGCTCGCAGCGGGAGTGGCGATTTATCAAAAAGAGCAATTACTAAAACACGGACAAGCCGTCTTTTTAGCCCTTGCCCCAGTTGATCCCCGCTCCTTAATGCAGGGCGATTACATGGCCTTGAACTTTGCCATCGCCAACCAAATCACCAGTGAAATTTATCGCCGTGAGCAAGAAAGCAAGGCCAATAACAGCAGTAACAGCAACGATGCGCCGGAATTAGCGTTCAACCATGACGGCTTCGCCGTCTTACGCCTAAATGCGCAAGGCGTGGCGCAATTAGTCCGCATCGAACCGGACACCACCACCGCCACGGCCTTAGCTCCCGGCGAACTGCGTCTGCGCTATCGCTGGCGCAAACACCGCATCAAACTTTCCACCGATGCCTTCTTCTTCCAAGAAGGCCAAGGCCACCGCTACGCCACCGCCAAATACGGCTTGTTCCGCGTTGATAGCAAAGGCAATGCCTTATTGAGTGATTTGTATGATGTGGAGATGAAGGTATTGCGGGAAAGTACTCAATAGCGCGTCGTTAGAATGCAATTTCCCACGGCTTTAGTTGCCGCACCGTTTCAGGCAGCCCTTGTTGCAATAAGGTATCAAGATACTCCGTCGTAGTTTTTGGCGGATTTTTTAGGGTGCGGCGGTGAGCGGCAACGGCACGCAAAACACGTTCTGCATTCAAATCAAGTAGATCAGCAATAAATTCATCAGGATGCAGAGCTTCAATCTCGTACTTGTCTAATTGACTTTGGGGAAAATCTTTAAGATTAAATGTCAAAATCACACTGGATTGGCTACGGATTGCTACCGCAAGTACATGCCTATCATCGGCATCAGGAAGTTGCAGTGCAGGAATTAGGTATTCGTAATCCATGACCAAGCAATCACGCACACTGGTATCCATCAACTGCCGAGTACGTTCCAAACGCTCCCTTGTCAGATCAGTGCGCACTTTCAAGACATTACGCATCCATTCTGCATGAATCTGTGCTGACCATTTCGCACGATATAAATCAGTTAAGGCTAAGTGCATTAACAAATCCCGCAATGGGGCTGGATACAGTACGCAAGCATCGTAGACGACAGAAAAGGTCGTCATCGTTTAGTAACCCATGTTCAATTCTTGCGCTTCCGCCGCCAACATGGCGAGTGCGTCATGGCGTGCCTGATCTGTCTTGGTTTTATATGCCACAAGGTCTTGATAATACACGCGACGATGGCTACCTACTTTATGGTAGGGAATTTCCCCCGTATCTAACAACTTGACCACATACGGGCGTGAAACATTGAGCATATCGGCGGCTTCTTGTGTGGTGAGTTCGGCATGAACCGGAATGAGGCTAACGGCGTTTCCTTGCGCCATTTCCGATAAAACATCAATCAACAAGCGAATCGCCGCCGTTGGCACCCTAACGGCCTCGTGTTCACCTGACTGATCAATGACCCGGATTGATTGCACTTCCTCTTTGCTACTCAAATATAAGGAAAGTAGACGGCTACTTTCTATGGCAAGTAATTTTTCTGCATCTGTTGGCAGTGGCGTTCTGACTTGCATAGTCACACACTCTCTTTCATGTTGTAAGACACACTGACTTCTATCGGGGAGTGGAGTATACATAAACGAAATATTCGAAACAGCAATGCGTATATTTTTTTAGTCAGTAGATCAGCCTTTGTCGAATTCTTACGTGAATCTTGCCTGAAATTACCCCTTCTGTTTAACTTGGGAAAAGAAGGAAATTTCAAGTGAACGACCAACCCCACATTTTTAGTATCTCTGACCTTGCGCGTGAGTTCGGCATTACGCCGCGCACCATTCGTTATTACGAAGATCAAGGCTTGCTCGCGCCACAGCGCGATGGTTTGACCCGTGTGTTTTCCCGCCGCGACCGCGCCCGCCTGAAAATGGCCTTGCGCGGCAAGCGGCTGGGGCTGTCGCTGGCGGAAATTAAAGATTTGATCGGCATGTACAACTCCACTGCTGATGAAACGCCACAGCTTTTAAAGTGCCTACACATCCTCGAAAAACGCCGCGCCGCGCTGGAGCAACAACGCGAAGACATCGAAGCCATGCTCGCACAAATCAAAGCCTTCGATGCCTCCTGCCGCGAAGAACTCAAACGGCGTGGGGTTTGACCGCATTAGCGGTGTCTGAACGTTACCTGAGCGTTCTCTCAGTTTTTCTGTAACCAATCAACCCGAACCGGGTTTAAGAACTTTGCGCCGTTTTCGGTCATGTGTGCCATGAATTTGGCTTTGACTTCGGCGTAAAGTTCGGGGGAGAGTTGGTGATTGGTGTGGGTGACTTTCAGGATGCGTTCTTCAAATTCGGCAAAGCTATTGAAGCGGCCTGAGGTGTTGAAGAACAGTTGTTGCACCAACGTCAGTTGCCCTGCTGCAACGGCACGGGAGATGGCGGCAAAAGCCGCTTCGCGCACAATTTTTTCATCATGGAACAGGCGCAGGATGTCGTTAAAGTCGCCTTGATACACCGGCTCGGACAACCAAGCGTAACCGCCTGGTTTTAAGACACGGCGGATTTCGCTGAGAGCTTGCTCCATCACTGGCATAGGCACATGGTGCAAGGATTTGAACATCAACACCACGTCAAAACTGTTGTCTGGTGCGGGAATCGCCTCTGCCCCACCGTGGCAAAACACCACCCGTTCTTGCGGTTGGGCGAGGTTTTTTGCGTGTTGAATCGCATCAACTTCCATGGCGACAACTTCTAAAACCTCACCCGCCGCCGCTAAAGCACGGGTTTTTTCGGCACGCCCACAGCCCAGTTCTAAAACTCGTTTACCCGCGAGTTGGAGCGTGCGTTGCAGTAATTCGTTTTCGTTATACAGAGGGATAAGCCCAGGATTGGTTTCGGGGTTAGTGATGTACATGATATTTGGTCTAACTTGATTTTCTTGCTTATAAAGCAAGTTTATATTGAAAGATAGGAAAAAATTTTATTTGGTCTTGTTTTTGCGCGTAAGGTTTTGTGCGTAAAACTTA
Organism: uncultured Rhodocyclaceae bacterium; assembly: GCA_964578025.1. Taxonomy (GTDB): domain Bacteria; phylum Pseudomonadota; class Gammaproteobacteria; order Burkholderiales; family Rhodocyclaceae; genus CAZOBT01. Next base: position 10,784 of record CAZOBT010000059.1, read on the forward strand.
GCTGTCTGTTGTGGGCAAAATTTGCGTGGCTAGGACTTTATCCACACGGTTTTTATCCATATCCACCA
>CAZOBT010000060.1:0-10825 GCA_964578025.1 uncultured Rhodocyclaceae bacterium
GAACAAGAACGTTCATCCTTCCAAGGTTGTCCAGTTGGGCGACGAAGTCGAAGTCATGATCCTCGAAATCGACGAAGAACGTCGTCGTATTTCCTTGGGTATGAAGCAATGTATGTCCAATCCTTGGGACGACTTTGCGGCTAACACCAAGAAGGGTGACAAAGTTTCTGGCGCAATCAAGTCCATCACCGATTTCGGTATCTTCATCGGCTTGCCCGGTGGTATCGACGGTTTGGTACACCTCTCCGACTTGTCTTGGAATCAAACTGGCGAAGAAGCAATCCGCAACTTCAAGAAGGGTGATGAAGTACAAGCAGTTGTGCTCGGTATTGATGTTGAGAAAGAGCGTATCTCTCTCGGTATCAAACAACTCGAAGGCGATCCTTACACCAGCTACATCGCAACGCATGAGAAGAACTCTATCGTGCGTGGCACCGTGAAGGCTGTTGATGCTAAGGGTGCAACGATTGCAATTGGTGATGACGTTGAAGGCTACTTACGTGCTACCGATTTCTCCCGTGAGCGTATTGACGACTTGTCACTGGTCTTAAAGGTTGGTGATGAAGTTGAAGCAATGGTAACGAACGTAGATCGCAAGAGCCGTTCTATTACCTTGTCAGTGAAGGCAAAAGATCAGGCTGAACAAAATGAAGCCATGCAGAAATTGTCTGCTGATTCTTCTGCTGCCTCTGCTGGTACGACTAACTTAGGTGCATTGTTGAAGGCCAAGTTGAATCAACAAGGCTAAGCAACATTACAGTTACAGCGTGATATGACCAAGTCTGAGTTGATTGATCGACTAGCGGAGCGGTTTCCGCAGTTGGTGGCAAAAGATGCCGATGAGACCGTAAAGGTAATCTTAGATGCAATGACCGAGGCTCTTGCTAAGGGTGATCGCATTGAAATTCGCGGTTTTGGTAGCTTCTGCCTCAACTATCGGCCGCCCCGTATGGGTCGTAACCCCAAGTCAGGTGATAAGGTGGCAGTACCTGCTAAGTGGGTACCGCACTTCAAAGCAGGCAAGGAGTTACGCGAACGGGTGGATGAGGATTAGTTTCGGCTGATCCTTTCCCCCGGCTGTGGTAGATTCGGGCGGCGACGTAAGTCGTCGCCCTTTTCTTTTGGTGGCGTGTTTAATAGCTTGAGTAGATGCGTAGAGATGACTGATTTTGAATATTGGCAGCTGTTGTTAATTCCCTTGTTTTTTGCACTTGGTTGGGCAGCGGCTCGCATTGACATTAAACAAGTAGTCCATGAATCTCGGGCATTGCCGCGTTCTTATTTTAAGGGCTTAAATTTTTTATTAAATGAACAGCCGGATAAGGCAATTGATGCCTTTTTGGAAGCTGTTAAAGTTGATCCAGAGACAGTTGAATTACATTTTGCTTTGGGTAGTTTGTTTCGCCGTAGGGGTGAGCTGGAACGTGCCATCCGTATGCACCAAACGTTAATTGAGCGTGAAGATTTAGCTTCTGATTTGCGCTTACAGGCTATGTTAGAGCTTGGGCAAGATTACCTAAAAGTTGGCTTGCTCGATCGAGCAGAAGAGATTTTTAGTAAGTTACTGAGTAGCCCCTTACATGAAGAGGCGAACCGCCATTTGTTGGAGGTGTACCAACTAGAAAAGAGTTGGGAAAAGGCCATTGCCATTGGGGACACATTGCCTGATTTAGCCTCACAGCGTGATATTGCTGAATATTATTGTGAGTTAGCCGCAACGGAAATTATGCATTCTCGTCCAGAAACGGCGCGTACTTATTTGGATGCGGCAATGGATAAAAACCGTAAATGTGTACGGGCAAGTTTGTTAGAAGGAGATTTGTTCCTCCAAGAGAATGCGATTGAAAAAGCGATTGCTGCTTGGATACGGATTGAGCAACAAGACCCGAATTATTTGGCACTGGTCGCACAACGCTTGTTAGATGCGTATCGCCGCTTAGGGCGCAAAGAAGAAGGTGTCGCCTTGCTGCGTGGTTTCCTTGAGCGTTATCCCTCTCTGGACTTGCTGGATGTTGTGTATCAATTAGTCCTAGAAATTGAGGGTGGGGAAGCCGCCTATCGTTTGGTGCGAGACGAATTACAACGTAACCCTACCTTGTTGGGCTTAGAAAAGCTGATGGTGGCACGTTTGCCTCTTGCCGCGCCTGAAATTCGCCCAGATGTTGAATTAGCCAAGTCAATTATCCAAAGTTTTACTCGCCGTTTAGCACGTTACTCCTGTACCAGTTGTGGTTTTAAGGCAAGGCAACATTATTGGCGTTGTCCGGCATGTGGCGGTTGGGAAACTTATCCTCCTAAACGCGTAGAAGAATTTGATTTAGCTAGACCTTAAATTACATAAATACGAGTTGGCTTTCGGTTCTTTTTTGATTTCGCCTATTTTTAATAAGATTGGATTGTCATGAAAATCACCGTGATTGGTAGTGGTTATGTTGGTTTAGTGAGTGGGACATGTTTAGCGGATGTTGGGCATGAAGTCCTGTGCTTAGATGTCGACCCAAAAAAAATCGCCATTTTAGAATCGGGTGGAGTGCCGATTTTTGAGCCAGGTTTACAGGAAATGATTCAGCGTAATGTGTTGGCTGGACGTTTGCGTTTTACAACAGATGTGGTGGCAGCGGCAGAGTTTGGGGTTGTGCAATTTATTGCAGTTGGCACCCCACCTGATGAGGATGGTTCGGCTGATTTGCAATATGTCTTGGCGGCGGCACGTAATATCGGACGATATATGCCAGAGTATCGGGTAATCGTTGATAAAAGTACTGTACCTGTTGGTACAGCAGATAAGGTAAAGCGGGCGATTGCCGAAGAGTTGGCGCAACGCAAAGTAGAAATTCCTTATAGCGTGGTTTCTAATCCAGAGTTTTTAAAAGAAGGGGCGGCAATTGAGGATTTCATGCGCCCCGATCGTATTGTGGTTGGTTGTGATGATCAGCGTGCAGTGGAAGTTATGCGTACTTTGTACGCTCCTTTTCAACGCAACCACGAACGTCTGATTGTGATGGATGTGCGCAGTGCCGAGCTAACGAAATATGCCGCCAATGCAATGTTGGCAACCCGCATTAGCTTCATGAATGAATTAGCGAATGTGGCAGAAACGCTTGGTGCAGATATTGAAATGGTGCGGCGTGGAATTGGCTCTGATCCCCGTATTGGCTATCATTTTTTATATCCCGGTTGTGGTTATGGTGGTTCATGCTTTCCCAAGGATGTAAAAGCATTAATTAAGACAGCAGCGAATGATGCAGGGATTGAACTTAAAGTATTAACCGCCGTTGAAGCAGCCAATGACGCGCAAAAGCATGTATTGACCAAAAAAATTAAAACCCAGTTTGGCAATAATTTGCAGGGAAAACATTTTGCGTTGTGGGGCTTGGCCTTTAAGCCGAATACGGATGATATGCGTGAAGCTCCGAGTCGGGAATTGATTGCCGATTTATTGGCAGCAGGGGCAACAATCACCGCCTATGACCCTGTAGCGACCCATGAGGCACAACGGATTTTTAATGGTGTTGAGGGGATTATCTTTGCCGAAACCGCAATGTCTGCCTTAGAACAAGCGGATGCCTTGGTGATTGTGACGGAATGGAAAGAGTTCCGTTGCCCTGATTTTGCCGTGTTGGCACAGAAGTTAAAACAAGCGGTAATTTTTGATGGGCGCAATTTGTACGATCCCGCCCAAGTGGGTGATGCAGGTTTTGCCTATTTTGCCATTGGGCGGAAATAAGAAGCGGAATGAACGTATTAGATGCAGTGAATCAAGTTCGCCTCCTCGTGGTCGGCGATGTGATGTTAGATCGCTACTGGTTTGGCGATGTGAGTCGGATTTCTCCAGAAGCTCCTGTGCCTGTGGTCAAGATTGAACGGCAAGAAGAGCGTTTAGGTGGTGCAGCGAATGTGGCGCGTAATGCGGCTGCCTTAGGGGCGCAAACCGCTTTGCTTTCTGTGGTTGGCAATGATGAAGCCGGGCGCACCTTAGATCGCCTGCTAACAGAAGCTGAGATTGCAACCTCCCTACACATTGATACGGCGATTGATACCATTGTGAAGTTGCGGGTAATTGGTCGGCAACAGCAGTTGTTGCGTATTGATTTTGAAACGCCTCCCTCGCATGAAGTCTTATCAGCGAAACTGAAAGATTTTGAGCAACGTCTTACTGATTGTGATGCGGTGATTTTGTCGGATTATGGCAAAGGCGGATTGACCCATATTGGCGAAATGATCCGTTTGGCACGCGCCGCTGGTAAGCCAATCCTAGTCGATCCTAAGGGTGATGACTATGCGAAATATGCGGGTGCAACCGTCATTACCCCCAATCGTTCAGAGTTAAAACAAGTCATTGGTGCTTGGAAAAACGAAGCTGAGTTGGCAGAAAAAGCCGAGACATTGCGTACTCGTTTAGGCTTGGAGGCATTGTTATTAACTCGCAGCGAAGAAGGCATGACCTTGTTTGCGCAAGATGCGGTGATCCATCAAGCCGCGAAAGCGCGGGAAGTGTTTGATGTCTCTGGTGCTGGCGACACCGTAATTGCTACCTTAGCAGTAATGCGGAGTGCTGGTGCAGCGTGGGCGCAAGCTATTCATATTGCAAATTTAGCCGCAGGGATTGTGGTGGCAAAATTAGGGACAGCCACTGTCACCCGCGATGAATTGCTAACGGCAATTCAAGAAGATAAGGAATGAACAGTTTTTGCTTAAAGCATAATCCAAGCGTAAATAGGTCGATTTACAGATAGCGAAATTGGAGAAACAAGATGTATACCATTGTGACTGGTGCGGCAGGCTTTATCGGTTCGAATATCGTTAAAGCCTTAAATGAACGCGGTGTAACCCGCATTATCGCGGTCGATAATTTAACGAAGGCCGATAAATTTAAGAATCTGGTAGATTGCGAAATTAGTGATTACCTAGATAAAAATGAGTTTATTGAGCGCGTCTTAGCGGGCGATTTTGATGGTGATGTTGAGGCTATTTTCCATGAGGGCGCGTGCTCTGACACCATGGAAACCGATGGTCGTTACATGATGGAAAATAACTACCGTTATTCCTTGGCTTTGCTGGATTGGTGTTTAGATCAAGAAGTGCAATTTTTGTATGCTTCCAGTGCGGCAACCTATGGCGGTATCTCAGTTTTTAAAGAAGAACGCCAATACGAAGCCCCGCTCAACGTTTATGGCTATTCCAAGTTTTTGTTTGACCAAGTAGTACGCCAACGTTTAGCCCAAGACCCAAGCTCACAAGTGGTTGGTTTCCGTTACTTTAATGTCTATGGGCCACGCGAAACACATAAAGGCCGCATGGCTTCTGTCGCTTTCCATAACTTCCATCAATTCCGTCATGAAGGCAAAGTGAAGCTGTTTGAAGGCTCTCATGGTTATGCCAATGGTGGGCAGTTACGTGATTTTGTGTTTGTTAAGGATGTGGTGAAAGTAAATCTTCACTTCCTTGATAACCCAAGTAAATCGGGCATTTTCAATTTAGGTAGTGGGCGGGCGCAAAGCTTTAATGATGTGGCAGCGGCAGTGGTAAATGGCTTTGCCGCATTGGAAGGTAAGGCCGTTCGTCCCTTGCAAGAATTGCAAGCGCAAGGTGCGATTGAATACGTACCTTTCCCCGAAGCTTTAAAAGGTAAATATCAAGCCTTTACCCAAGCGGATTTAAGCAAATTACGGGCAGCGGGTTATACCGGCGATTTTGCAACCGTTGAAGAGGGTGTAACAGAATACGTGAAGTGGTTGAGCCAACATGTCTGAGCAAATGACCGAGCAATTAACGAAGCCTGCCTTTAAAACGCTTGCCGATTTTGTTGGCAATACGCCATTGGTGCAGTTGCAACGCTTGCCTGGGGCAGCGATTACGCAACGTGGCAATGTGATTTTAGCCAAGCTCGAAGGGAACAATCCGGCAGGGTCAGTCAAAGATCGTCCCGCGTTGTCAATGATTTCGCAGGCCGAGGCACGCGGTGATATTCATCCCGGTGATACGCTGATTGAAGCCACCTCTGGCAACACGGGGATTGCCTTGGCAATGGCTGCCGCTGTGCGCGGCTATCGCATGATTTTGGTCATGCCGGAAAACCAAAGTATTGAACGGCGGCAAACCATGCGTGCCTTTGGTGCAGAGTTGGTGCTAACCCCCAAAGCAGGTGGGATGGAGTTAGCGCGTGATGTGGCAGAGAAGATGCGTGATGAGGGAAAAGGTATCATCCTTGACCAATTTGGTAATCCTGATAACCCTCGCGCCCATACACATGGCACGGGGCCTGAGATTTGGCGGGATACGGCAGGGACAATTACCCACTTTGTGTCGAGCATGGGCACTACGGGCACGATTATGGGCACATCCCGTTACCTAAAAAGTCAGAATGCCAAAATCCAGATCATTGGTTGCCAGCCCGAAGATGGGGCATCTATTCCCGGCATTCGTAAATGGCCTGACGCTTATTTGCCACGCATTTATCAGCCACAGCAAGTCGATCGCTTAGAGTATGTCGGGCAGGCCGAAGCCGAGGAAATGACCCGGCGTTTAGCGCGTGAAGAAGGTATTTTTGCTGGCATTTCTTCTGGTGGGGCAATGGCAGTGGCTTTGCGGATCGCGGAGCAATTAGAAAATGCCGTGATCGTTAGCATTATTTGTGATCGTGGTGACCGCTACTTATCGACTGGGGTTTTCCCCGCCTAATTTGCGCGCTACAACGCGCCTGCCTCATGTCCTATTTTTCACCTACCTTAGTTTTTGATATTGAGACGATCCCGGATGTTACCGGGATTCGTCGTTTATATGACCTTGATCCAACCCTTTCTGATGCTGAAGTTGCTGAGTTAGCGTTTCAGCAGCGTCGTGCCAAAACAGGGAATGACTTCTTACCCTTACATTTACAACGGGTCGTGGTGATTTCTTGTGTGTTACGGGCAGGAGAAACTTTTAAGGTCTGGTCCTTAGCCGAGCCACAACAAGGCGAGGGCGAGATCATCCAACGTTTCTTTGATGGTCTGGCAAAATTTACGCCGCGCTTGGTGTCATGGAATGGCACAGGCTTTGATCTTCCGGTGTTGCATTACCGTGGCTTAATTCATGGTGTGAGCGCGCCGCGTTATTGGGATTTAGGCGATGGTGACTTTGCCGATTCCCGCGATTTCAAATGGAATAACTACATCAGCCGCTATCACACCCGTCATGTCGATTTAATGGACATCTTGGCTTTATACCAAGGCAAAGCCAATGCACCCTTAGATGAAATGGCAAAGTTGATGGGCTTTCCCGGCAAATCCGGGATGAATGGCAGTCAAGTTTGGCAAGCATGGCAAGACGGGAAGATTGCACAGATTCGCGATTATTGCGAAGAGGATGTGATCAATACCTATTTGGTGTATAACCGCTTCCGTGTGATGCGGGGCGAACTAAGTACAGAGGCCGAGGCGACTGAGTTAGCTTTTATCCGTGAACAATTACACAAACAGCCTAATTCGCATTGGCTAGAATTTGTTTCTAGTTGGTAAGCAACTAATACATTGGGAAATATTCATTGCTGATTTTTGCAAACAAAAAACATAACACCATGTTTTTAATTGGTTTTTTGTTTTTATTTATGGATTTTGTTTAAAATATGCAAAATCATTTAATATTATTACTCTTGCAAAATTGTCAAACGGATATAAACTCTCGCCTTAAGGAACTATTACTTTAGTTATAGTTTTATGCGAAACTAGAGTTTCAGCTTTCCTGTCAAAGCTAATGCGAAACTTGTTTGTGTATTGTGCGCTTAAGCACGAAGGAGAAAATAAATGGCAAACACCAAAGCAGCCGAAAAAGCAGTTGATCCACGCGAAATCCGTCGTAAGCTGGGTTTGAACCAACAGCAGTTCTGGTCCAAAATCGGTGTGACGCAAAGTGGTGGTTCTCGCTACGAAAGCGGTCGTAACATTCCTAAGCCTGTGCGTGAGTTGTTACGCTTGGTACACGTTGAGCAATTAGACATTGCCCGTTTGAAACGTGAAGATCAAGAAGTTGCAGATTACCTGCGTGCAAATGATCCCGAAAAGTTCAAAGAATTAAAGAAAGCCGCTGCCAAGGCACGTGCTGCTTAAGTGACATATCGTCAAACCAAACAGTCTGTTCAATGTTTGTCGTTTGTCCCAAGTGAGAGCCTGAGTTATCAGGCTCTTATTTTTTATGCTGCTTGCCAAGGTAGCGAAGATTGCGCATAGTTAGCGGCTTTTTTTCTGGCCTTCTTCCCTATGTTGCCTGCCATTGAACAGCGAATTGCCCTTGAATTAAACGCCCGTCCCGCACAGATTATGGCGGCGGTGACTTTATTAGACGAAGGGGCGACCGTCCCCTTTATTGCCCGTTATCGGAAAGAGGTAACAGGCGGGTTGGACGATACGCAACTGCGTACCTTAGAAGAGCGGCTGGGTTATTTGCGCGAATTAGAGGCGCGGCGAACCACGATTTTGGATACCATCCGCGACCAAGGCAAACTGACCCCTGAGTTAGCCGCTGACATCAGCAATGCCGAGACCAAGCAGCGTTTAGAAGATTTATACCTGCCCTACAAACAAAAACGCCGTACCAAAGCACAAATTGCCCGGGAAGCGGGGATTGAGCCGTTGGCCTTGGCCTTATTGGCGAATCCTGATCTTGTGCCAGAGGATGAAGCGCAGCATTATCTCAATGCCGATGCTGGGTTTGCCGACAGCAAAGCGGTGCTGGATGGAGCGCGGCAGATTCTCATGGAAAAGTTTGCCGAAGAGGCTGAATTGTTGGGCAAATTGCGCGAGTACCTCCATGACCATGCCCTGTTACGTTCCACGGTGATTGCAGGTAAAGAGGAAGAGGGGGCGAAATTCCGTGATTGGTTTGATTTCGCCGAACCCGCCAGCACCATGCCCTCGCACCGTGCGTTGGCCTTGTTACGTGGACGCAATGAAGGTTTTCTCCAAGTTGGTCTGATCTTAGATTCTGAGCTAGAAGCTATACAGAATAATGGAGGTGTTGCACCATTACAGCTTGGTCTTAATCCTTGCGAACAACGTATCGCCGCGCATGTTGGGATTAAGGTGGCGGGACGGGCGGCGGATAAATGGCTCAGTGATACGGTGCGCTGGGCGTGGCGGGTCAAGATTTTTCTGCATTTAGAATTAGAGCTGATGAATAGCCTGCGCGAACGCGCCGAGGATGAGGCAATTCATATTTTTGCGCGGAATTTAAAGGACTTGCTCCTTGCCGCTCCGGCGGGGCAACGCGCGACCCTTGGCCTTGACCCTGGTTTGCGCACGGGGGTGAAAGTGGCAGTGGTCGATGCCACGGGCAAATTACTCGCCACCAGCACCATTTACCCGCATGAACCACGCCGCGATTGGGAAGGCGCGTTAGCGACCTTGGGCAAACTGTGTGCGACGCATCAAGTGGATTTAATTGCGATTGGCAACGGTACGGCAAGCCGCGAAACCGACAAATTGGCGCAAGAGCTCATCAAACGCCATCCCGAATTAAAACTGACCAAATTGGTTGTCTCAGAGGCCGGGGCTTCGGTGTATTCCGCCTCGGAATTGGCGGCAAAAGAGTTTCCCGAACTGGATGTGTCCTTACGTGGCGCGGTGTCGATTGCCCGCCGCCTGCAAGACCCTTTGGCGGAATTAGTGAAAATTGACCCGAAATCCATCGGGGTTGGGCAATACCAGCATGACGTGGCGCAAAGCAAATTAGCGAAAAGCCTTGATGCCGTGGTCGAAGATTGTGTGAATGCGGTCGGGGTCGATGTGAATACGGCCTCTGTTCCGCTGTTGACGCGGATTTCTGGCCTGAATACGACCTTAGCCACCAATATCGTGAATTACCGCGATGCCAATGGTGCGTTTAAGAGCCGTAGCGAACTGAAAAAAGTCCCCCGCTTAGGCGAAAAAACCTTTGAACAAGCGGCAGGCTTTTTACGCATCATGCAGGGAAAAAATCCTTTAGATGCGTCGGCAGTGCACCCAGAAGCCTATCCGGTCGTCGAAAAAATCCTTGCCGATATTCAAAAGGATTTACGCGAAATTGTCGGCAATATCAGTTTGTTGCAACGTCTGCAACCCAGTCAGTACACCGATGAGCGTTTTGGCTTGCCCACAGTACAAGACATTTTGCAAGAACTAGAAAAACCCGGACGTGACCCGCGCCCAGAGTTCAAAACCGCCAGCTTTAGCGACGGCGTGGAGGACATTAAAGACTTGATCCCCGGCATGTTGCTAGAAGGGGTAGTGACGAATGTGGCGGCTTTTGGGGCATTTGTCGATATTGGCGTGCATCAAGATGGTCTCGTGCACATTTCCGCCTTAGCCAATCGCTTTATTAAAGATGCGCATGAGGTGGTAAAGGCCGGGGATATTGTGAAAGTCAAAGTCCTAGAAGTCGACATTCCCCGCAAACGCATTGCCTTAACCATGCGTCTCAGCGATGAAGTGGTAGCCAGCAAGCCGAATTTTAATAGACCAAATGAGGCTAAACCAGCAAATAGCACGTCTAGCAAGTCTCATGGTAAAGAAAAATCAGCAAGACCAAATAATGCCGCTGCTGCCCCCGGTGGGGCGATGGCAGCAGCGTTTGCCAAGTTAGGGAAGAAATAAGGTTAAAAACCTACTAAGGAGCTGCAAGGTAGCCCAGAGGCGCGAAAGCAAATCTGGGTTATTCAACGCTCTCGCAGATTTCCGGTGTGAGCGAAATGAGTAAACGTGAAAAGGGGAAGTCGCTTGACTTCCCCTTAGAATTTGGAGCGGGAGACGAGTCTCGAACTCGCGACCTCAACCTTGGCAAGGTTGCGCTCTACCAACTGAGCTACTCCCGC
>CAZOBT010000061.1:0-4041 GCA_964578025.1 uncultured Rhodocyclaceae bacterium
CAATGTCGCTCCCCGGTTTTAAGGGCAAATGCAAATCGGCGATTTCCGCGCTTTCGGAACGACGTGGATCAGCGACGATGATCTTTAAATTCGGATTTTTTTCTTTCGCTTCTTCGATATAGCGGAAGATGATCGGATGTGCGACGGCAGGGTTTGCCCCCGTAATAAAGATCACATCGGCTAAACCAATATCACGATAACTACAGGGGGGGGCATCCACGCCCAGCGTTTGTTTATAGCCAGCGACGGCGGAAGACATACACAGGCGGGAATTGGTGTCGACGTTATTTGTGCCAATCAAGCCTTTTGCTAGCTTGTTAAACACATAATAATCTTCGGTCAGCAACTGCCCAGAAATATAAAAGGCCACAGCATTGGGGCCATGTTCACGAATGATCTGGGCGAACTTCTGTGCCGCTAATTCTTGGGCGGCTTGCCAAGATAAACGTGTGCCGGAAACGCCACGTTGCGCCCGGTGTTCAGGAAACTGTAAACGGTAAGTGGGAAGTGCGGATTGGGCTAAGGTCGCCCCTTTAGTACATAAACGTCCAAAATTTGCCGGATGCGCGGGGTCGCCTTTGACCCCAGAGATGACACCTTCGTTGGTTTCAATCAATACGCCACAGCCTACGCCGCAGTAACAGCAGGTAGAACGGGTTTCTAAGATTGCCATAAATTTCTCCTTGAGCAGGCAGGGTGACTGCAAAATCTATGCCTAGAGATTTGCGGCAATTCACGCGCTAATGTCGGGCGATGTAACTAACTTTGGGCATGAGCAGGCAGAAAGCCCCAGAAACGCACAGAAAAGGTGCGCCCTGCACAAAATGCGCCCAAGAAAAATTCAAAACAAATAAAATAATGCCCTTGTTATATCTTGTTCGGCAAAATAGTACGAATGATGCAAAAAATACTGGCATTTACCCTAGGCATTCTGCTGATCCAGCAAGGTAAGGACTTACCTGATCTCTCGTTATTATTAGCGGGGATTATTGGCTTATTCCTCATTGAGGTGTGGCAACGCGCTAAAGGCATGGATTTGGGCATAGGTTTCATGCGTCGCTTATGTCGCTTATCACGTGTTGCCCTTGTTCCTATCCTTGCCATTTTCATCGGCATGGCATGGGCAACGTGGCGGGCAGAATTGCGGCTGGCAGACCAGTTGTCCCCGGATTGGGAAGGGCAAGATATTCGGGTACAAGGCTATATTGCCAGCCTGCCGCAAGTCGTGAATGCAGGCTATCGTTTTGTGTGGCGCACCACCACGGTGCTGACTCCCGCTGCGCAATCAGCGAAGCTGCCAGAACAAGTCTTATTAACGTGGTATCCCGGCAAGCATCGGGTAGAACTAGCCGCAGGCAGTGCGTGGGAAATAACGGTGCGCTTAAAACGCCCACATGGTGGTGCGAATCCGCATGGTTTTGACTACGCAGCGTGGTTATTTGAACGGAATCTCCGTGCCACCGGGTATGTGCGCGAAGGCACGATCCAAGCGATTAGCCCCGCTATCATTCCACTTGCCGCTAAACCTGGGCTTTTATTAGAACAATGGCGCGGCGCATTGCGCCAAGGTTTTTGGCAAGCCTTACCCGAGCGTGATTACCCCTATGTCGGCATTTTGATTGCCTTAGTGATTGGCGAGCAAAGCGCGATTGATGGCGAGCTATGGCCTTTGTTTAGCAAAACTGGCGTAACTCACCTGCTATCGGTCTCTGGCCTACACGTTACGTTGGTCTCAAGTTTATTTGCCTATGTAGTTACTTGCCTCTGGCGGCGATTTCCATATTTGGTCTTAAAAATACCTGTGCCGATTATGAGTACGCTACTGGCAGCAGTTGCCGCCTTGGTTTACAGCCTACTGGCGGGCTTTGCTGTGCCTGCCCAGCGTACTTTGTATATGTTATTGGTTGCGGCTGCGGCGCGGTTAACTCACCGTCATTCCAGTAGTGGGCAGATTCTGACTTACGCGCTGGGTGTAGTGCTGCTGCTTGATCCGTGGGCGGTACTTGCCCCCGGTTTTTGGCTGTCGTTTGGTGGGGTGGCAGCCTTGTTGTACGTCAGTCAAGGGCAACAATCCATGCCCACATCACAGGCAGCCTCTGCACGTTTTAGCCAACTCTGGCAGCGGATACGCGAATGGAGTATGAGCCAATGGGCGGTAACATTGGCTTCTTTACCGATTTTGCTGCTGGTCTTTCAACAGTTTTCCCTTGTTTCCCCCCTTGCCAATGCCGTGGCAATCCCGGTGATTAGCTTGCTGGTTACGCCGTTAGCCTTAGTCGCCGCCCTTCTGCCGTGGCCGCCTTTACTCTATTTTTTGCATTGGGTTTTGGCGTATTTACTGGGGTTTTTAACGTGGTGCAGTACCTGGCCTTTGTGGTACGCCGCCGCACCACCGCTGTGGGCAGCAATCGCTGCGGCTGGCGGCGTAATCTTATTACTTTTGCCGCATCGCCTACCCTTGCACCCGCTTGGCTGCTTGTTTGTGTTGCCCTTAGCCTTTTGGCAACCCTCTCGCCCTGCACCGGGCGAATTTACGCTAACCGTGTTAGATGTTGGGCAAGGTCTTGCCAGTGTGATTGAAACGGCAACGCAAACCCTTGTCTTTGACACTGGGCCGCAATATCGCGGTGACAGTGATGCTGGGCAACGGGTGTTACTACCTTTTTTGCGCGCACGCGGCATTACGCAACTGCAACACCTTATTGTCAGTCATGACGATAACGACCATGCCGGAGGGGTGTTAGCGGTGCAAGGTGCTCTGCCCATTCAACATTTGTATCTCTCCCGCCCCGTACATGGCGTTGCCGCAACGACTTGCACTGATGGCATGACATGGGAAGCGGATGGGGTGAGTTTTCGCTTTTTACATCCACATCCTGAGGATGTGGCAGCGGGTTTGTCGGATATCAATTTGAGCTGTGTCTTAGTGGTGCAATCGCCACATGGTCGCGTTGTGTTAACGGCTGATATTGAAAGCGAAGCAGAACAACGACTCTTACAACGCTACCCCAGCCTACCTGTAACCGCCCTTGTCGTACCACATCATGGTAGCCGCAGCTCATCGACCCCAAGCTTTGTGCAAGCCCTCCACCCTGCAATCGCCATTATTTCCGCAGGCTACCGCAACCGTTTTGGGCATCCCAAACACAGCATTCTTGCCCGTTATGCCCATGCTGGTAGCCAACTCTGGCGCACCGATGAAGATGGTGCAATTACCCTAACAATCTCAGCCCAAGGCGTAAAAGTGACGGCAGCGCGTGAACAGGGGCGGCGGTATTGGGCGAATTAAGACCGCTTACAGTCCCCGCGCCCATGCTGGGCGTAAGGGGGTGGTTTCGGGGCTGGTGATGGCGGTGCGGATTTGCTGGAGGAGGCGGGCTTTGTCTGCGCCGAGTGTGCCTTTGAGGATGAGCCAGTTAGACGCATGATCGCTGCGGAACACCGTGCGTTTCAGCTCTAACTGGGCAATAAAGCTTTCCATTTCTTGAAATAGCTCAATTTGGCTTAAGGCTTCCCATTCGGGGAAGTTGGCACGGAAACGTGCTTCGCCAAGGGGGAAAGACACAACTAAAGTCGCAGCATATTCGGGTTGGGCGGCGTTTAACAGGCGAGCCGAATTACTGGCATGTTGTGCCGATAAGACCTTGCCGCCTAAGCCATTCAAAATCATCACCGAACGGGTAATGCCTGCTGTTCCCAATTTTTCTAAGGCTTCGAGGGTGCTGGCAAAGGTTTCGCCTTTATTGACCTTGGCTAAGACTGCATCATCGCCAGATTCAGCCCCAACATAGACCATACCTAAGCCCGCAGCGGCTAATTCATTGATTTCGCTCTGGCTTTTTTTGCGTAAATTGCGCGGTAGGCAGTAGCTCGAAATCCGGCGCACGGCGGGGAAATGTTGGCGAATCGTGCTTAATATCTGCAATAAACGCCGAGTCGGTAAGACTAAGGCATCGCCATCCGCCAGAAAAATCCGACGAATTTCGCCCACTTGCTCGCCGAAACGGGCGGCGGTGGCACGAATACTTTCGCTGATTTCCT
>CAZOBT010000061.1:4051-5504 GCA_964578025.1 uncultured Rhodocyclaceae bacterium
TGCTTTTGCGGGGCGGTGTACATTTCGCAAAAGGTGCAGTGATTCCATGAACAGCCATCGGTGACAGGCAGGATTAAGGATTGCGCCTCACTGGGAGGGCGATACACAGGTTCAACGTAACGAATCGGTAGCGAAAACATAGGGCGGAGGTTGTTTCATGTTGGTTTGGTGTTTAGTGATGTAATTCTTCAGTTTTTGGCTTGCCACCAACGCAAGCGTAAGGAATTACTGACCACCGACACCGAACTCATTGCCATTGCTGCCCCGGCAATCACTGGATTGAGTAGGCCAAAGGCGGCTAGCGGAATGCCGAGGATGTTGTAGATAAAGGCGAAAAAGAGATTTTGCCGAATTTTGCCCAAGGTCGCGCGGGAGAGGTCGATGGCGTTGGCAATGCCGCCGAGGTCGCTACGAATTAAGGTTAAATCGGCGGCTTCAATCGCCGCATCTGAGCCTGCCCCCATCGCAAAGCTGACATCGGCAGCGGCAAGGGCGGGGGCATCGTTAATCCCGTCGCCTACCATCGCCACCATGCCGGGGGTTTGTCCCGTGCTTTTTTGCTGGAGTTCGGTTTTAAGGGCTTGAATCGCAGTGGCTTTATCGCCGGGAAGAATGCCTGCGCGGAAATCGTGAATGCCGAGTTCTTGCGCAATCGCAGCGGCAGTCATCGCATTATCGCCGGTGAGCATTACCACTTTAATCCCTAAGTCATGTTGCAGCCGCGCCACGGCAGTTTTGGCTTCCGGGCGCAGGGTATCGGCAATCGCAAACAGCGCGATTGCACCTGCCGTATGGGCTGGATTGGCTAAAACGACAACGGTTTTGCCTTGAGCTTGCAAAGCGGCAATTTGCGCATTGCTCTCCGCTGCCAAGCTCACTTGGCTGGCGATCCATGTCGGTGCGCCAAGTTGCCACATTGCGCCATCAAGATTGGCTTGTACGCCTTTACCGGGCAGTGCGACAAAATCGCTGAGATTGCTTGAGGAATCTGCTTGTGCCGCCGCTAAAATCGCTTTGGCTAAGGGATGTTCTGAGCCTTGTTCTAAATTGGCTGCCAGTTGCAAGACTTGGCGTTCATCCAAATTCAGTGCTGTCGCCGCTGGTAATAACACGACATCGGTGAGGCTAGGTTTGCCTTGGGTCAGTGTGCCGGTTTTGTCTAAGGCGAGTACCTTGATCTTTTCCGCGCGTTCTAAGGCTTCAGCATTTTTTACCAGAATCCCGGCTTTTGCCCCTTGCCCCGTTCCTACCATAATCGCCGTTGGTGTCGCTAAACCTAAGGCACAGGGGCAGGCAATGACTAGAACCGCAACCGCATTAACCAATGCGGTCGCAAAGTCGCTACTGACCCACCACCAGCCAATAAACGTTAGTAAGGCAATGCTACAAACGCTGGGGACAAAGATGGCGGCAATTTGATCAGCAAGGCGTTGCACCGGGGCTTTTGACCCTT
>CAZOBT010000061.1:5514-10796 GCA_964578025.1 uncultured Rhodocyclaceae bacterium
CTAAACGAATAATCCCCGCCAATAAGGTATGTTGCCCAACGCCAGTGGCTTGGCAACGCAACATGCCTTGTCCGTTCGCCGTTGCACCAAAAACGGTGTCCCCACTTTGTTTATGTACCGGCATACTTTCGCCGGTGAGCATCGCTTCGTTAACGCTGGATTCGCCACTTAAGACCAAGCCATCCACCGGAATGCTATCGCCGGGACGCACGATAAAAATATCGTTGGGCAACAATACTTCGACCGGGACATCTTTGATCTGCCCATTGCGTTCTAAACGCGCCGTGCGCGGCTGGAGGCGGATCAAGGATTCAATGGCTTCAGAGGTTTTGGCTTTGGCGCGGCTTTCTAAGAGTTTGCCCAATAAGACCAAGGTAATGACCGCTGCCCCGCCTTCAAAATACACATGCTGATGTGTTAAACCAAGGAAAGTGACAACGCTGGAAAAGCCCCATGCCATTGTTGTGCCAAGGGCAACTAAAACATCCATATTCGCCCCGCCGCCGCGCAGCGATTTCCACGCGCCTTGGTAAAAGCGTCGCCCAATCCATAGTTGTACAGGTGTGGCTAAGGCAAATTGCCACCAACGCGGTAATTCCTGATGCCCACCGCCATGTGCGCCGATGTCCCCTGCATTACCACCAAAACCGAACATCCACAGCATTTGCGCGATTAAAGGCAAGGTTAATGCTGCTGCGACATAAAACTGTTTGAGTTCGCGTTGGTAAGCAGCGGCTTTTTCGGCTTTGGCTTGTTCGCGGCTGTTATCACTGACTGGGGCAACGCGAAATCCGGCTTGGCGAATTGCCTCCATGATGCTTTCGGGCGTGATCGTTTCATCCAACAACGTGACGCGCCCGCGCTCCGTGGCCAGATTCACAGCCGCATCAACGCCGGGCATGGCATTCAGTAGTTTTTCAATACGGGACGAACAACCGGCACAATTCATGCCACCAATGACTAACTCAAGCGTTTTCATGGGCAAGGATTTCTTAGAGAACGTAGGGATTTAGGGAGATTGTGGTGTACTGATGTGGAGCTTGGCGCAAATTTCGAGCGATTTGTGAGCAACTTTTTTGAACCACTTTAGTGGCGGAAAAGCCAAGGTAGACTATGCCACAAACCATACACTCCATAAGCAAATACTAATCCACCCGCACCGCGACGCACCCAAGGATGGGCAGTAAATTGGCGTAAACGCGCAAACAGAAACCCGGCTAAAAGCAGGTTTGGCAATGTCCCTAAACCAAAGACCAACATGATTAACATGCCACTTTGCCATGTTCCACTTGCTAAAGCAGTGCTTAAAGAGCTATAGACCAAACCACAGGGTAGCCAGCCCCAGAGTAAGCCAAGGGGAAAAGCTTGACGAATTTTTTGCGCAGGCAAAAAACGCCGACTTAAAGGCTGGATGGTGCGCCAGAGGCGTTGTCCTTGGCGTTCGACCACGCCAAGGAATTGTGTCATTCCCAACAAATACAAGCCCATTGCCAACAACATCAGGTTGGCAAACAAAAATAGCACCATGCGTAAGGGGAATTGCCCACTGAGGCTATTTTCAACTCGGCTCCCCAAATAACCGACCAAGGCCCCTGCCAACATATACGACAAAATCCGCCCAGCGTTATAGGCCAAATGCAGGGAAAGACGAGGGCGTGCGCCAAGGCTTAAAGCACTGACAATGCCGCCACACATCCCCACACAATGCGCCCCACCCGATAGTCCAACAAAGAAAAAGGGCAAATACGCGAGGTCTGTTGCAAAATCGTTCATGAGAAAAATTCACGTTAAAAACGTTGAAGACGGGGACGGCTCAATGTAAAAAGCCCAGCAAATTTGCTGGGCGTGGACAATACAAGAGCGCGTCGCGCCTGCCTAGATCACTTTGGAGTAGCGTGTCCGTTGCCGATCCGCACGAAGGTATTTATCAAAAACCATGGAAATGGCGCGTACCAACATCCGTCCCGCAGGCAAGACCGAAATCCACTTATTTTCAATTTTCACCAAACCCGCCGCCTCCATCTCGCGCAGATCATTCAGTTCTGCCGCAAAGTAGTCATGGAAATCAATGAGGTGAGCCAGTTCAATGGATTCAATCGACAGTTCAAAATGGCACATTAAAGCCTGAATGATCGAACGGCGCAAAATGTCATCGGCGTTAAGTTCAATGCCCCGGAAAACCGGCAAGATGTCATTATCTAAGCGGTCGTAATATTCGTCTAAGGTTTTGACGTTTTGGCTATAACTGGGGCCAACTTTGCCAATCGCTGAAATACCAAAGGCCAACAAATCACAGTCGGCATAAGTCGAATACCCTTGGAAATTACGATGCAAACGCCCTTGCCGCTGCGCTACTGCCAATTCATCATCCGGTTTAGCAAAGTGATCCATGCCGATAAAGACATAACCCGCTTCGGTTAGCTTACGAATGGCTAAAGACAGAATTTGTAAACGTTCATCGGCATTTGGTAAAGCGGCTTCGTTAATACGGCGTTGTGGCTTAAACAAGCTGGGCAAATGCGCATAGTTATAGATGGACAAACGATCAGGATCCATCGCCAACACCCGGTCTAAGGTACGCGCAAAGGCCGAGGTGTTTTGATGTGGCAGGCCATAAATCAAATCGACCGACACCGATTTAAAACCATTGTCCCGCGCGGCACGGATGACGTTATGCGTTTCTTCTTCGCTTTGCACGCGATTGATTGCCACTTGCACTTGCTCATCAAAATCTTGTACGCCGACGCTCATGCGGTTAAAGCCTAATTCGCCCAGCAAGGCCACCGTGGCGGTGTCGACTTTGCGTGGATCAACTTCGATGGAGTATTCGCCATCATCAAGCAGGCGGAAGTGTTCGCGTGTTACGCCCATCAGTTGGCGCATTTCGTCGTGTGACAAGAAGGTTGGCGTACCGCCGCCCCAATGCAATTGAATGACTTCATTACTGCCATCCAGCGACGCACTTTGCATCGCCACTTCTTTGGCTAAATAGCGCAAATATTTGGCACTCCGCCCGTGATCTTTGGTGATGATCTTATTGCACGCGCAGTAGTAGCAAATCGTATTGCAAAACGGAATGTGGAAATACAAAGACAGTGGGCGGCTAATGCCACCAATGCTGCGCCGTTCTAACCAAGAACGGTAAGCCTCATCCCCAAATGCTTCAACAAAGCGATCTGCGGTGGGATAAGACGTGTAACGTGGGCCATTTACATCGAAACGGCGAATAATTTGAGGGTCAAAGACCAAATTTGCAGATATGAAATTCATCGGATTTTCTACCAATAGGTTTTCGGAGTATGGCTGAAAGGTGTAACCTAGCGGTTGACGTGGGTCAACTTTGTCGATTTGCACCGGACGACTGTCATACATGCCATCAAATCAAGCTCGAAAAGATACGAATGCGGTAAGTGGTTTATCGCTGATTAAAACCTCTTGCTCTAACTGTAACCTGCAAGAACTCTGTTTGCCACTGGGGTTGTCCCAAATCGAGATGAAAAAGCTCGATGATTTGGTTGCTTTGCGCAAACGCATGAAGAAAGGCGAATACCTGTACCGCGCTGGGCAAGCCTTCGATGCCATCTACGCCATCCGCACTGGTTTCTTTAAAACCGATGTATTGTTAGAAGATGGGCGCGACCAAGTGACTGGTTTCCAAATGACGGGCGAATTGCTTGGTTTAGACGGAATTAGCACTGAAAAACACTCCTGCAATGCGGTGGCTCTGGAAGATAGCGAAGTTTGCGTTATTCCCTTTAGTCACTTAGAAACACTGTCCCGCGAAGTCCATACCTTGCAGCACCATTTCCATAAAGTCATGAGCCGCGAAATTGTGCGCGATCATGGAGTCATGATGTTGCTTGGGACGATGCGTGCCGAAGAGCGTTTGGCGGCGTTTTTGATCAATCTGTCACAACGCTTTACCGCCCGTGGTTATTCCCCGGCTGAATTCTATTTACGCATGACCCGTGAGGAAATTGGCAGCTATTTGGGCTTAAAACTCGAAACCGTATCCCGTGCTTTTTCGCGTTTCCAAGAAGAAGGGTTAATTGCGGTGCAACAAAAGCATATTCGCATATTGGATACTCCCGGTTTGAAAAAACTGATGAGTCACCACGGCCATGCTTGATGGGCGTGCGCAACGCTGACTAAGTACGCAAAACACAGCACAGCAAGGGTAAAAGCGAATTGCTTTTGCCCTTTTGTTTTGCCACGTTTTAGGGCGAAACTGCCGCAAATAATGTAGGCTAACAAGGCAAAAAACTTGGCGGTTAACCATGTGTGTACAAAGGGATATTGCTGGCTGAGGTAAGCCATCCCAATTCCTGCACTGAGCAAACCTGTATCGACGATATGCGGCAAAGTTTTCGCCCAACGACTGTTTACCCATTGTGCCGCCAGTAAGACTCCCAGCCCGCGTGCGACAAAGCCGCTGCCGCTTAAAACAACGCAGGCAATATGGATATGTTTGAGCAGCAAGTAGCTGTTGGCAGGGTCAAAATCGCTGTTCAACATCATGTTCTTTTACGCTTATTCTTCGGCAAAAAAATACAGGGGCACAAATCGCCATGCCCAATAGCAAAATAGACCAAACCAGAGTAAAGCCGCACTAAGCATGTAGCTATTGCCAAAAAGCTCGCCTAAAACACGTAGACCAAAGATAATCTGTACGGTAAAAAACATCGGCATGACCCAGCGTTCGCTTTCAATATCCAAACCCGAATGCCCACGAGTTACCCGCGTTGCCATCCCCACCAGCAGGCCAGTTAACACACTAATGGTTAAGGCATGTAAAGGAATGCGTCCCCCCCAATAAATCCCAGCAAATAACAAAGCATCTTGAATCGCATACAAGGCAAAGGCTGGAATAAAGGCGGCGGCACTGAGATGCAGCACGGCTAACATGGGGCGAGACAAGGCCAACCGTAAGTTCCATTGCGTGACGAAGCGCAGCAGCAAACTACATAACACCACATCAGGCAACACCGCCCAGGCGGTTAAATCGCTCAAACACAGCAATACACGTAAGCCACATGCTGCCCAAAACACGGCTAATCCCCACATTGGCGCGTAGGCTTGGTAGTGTTGTGGATCAGCAACCCGTGTAAAAAATGGCAACATGCGATGCAGCACGGTGAAGAAAGTTGGCAATACAAATAGCCATAAACCACACAAATTGGCGATGTCCCATGCGCGGGCATTTTGCTCTGCTAAGGCGAAAAGATAGGCCACCCAGCCAACTAAAGCGAACGCTAAAGCCAATAACACCGAAAACGCATGGC
>CAZOBT010000062.1:0-6508 GCA_964578025.1 uncultured Rhodocyclaceae bacterium
GGATAAACAGAATCACGACCCCTAACAGAACATGCAGAAAATGAAACCCTGTAAGGCTGAGGTAAAACATATAAAAGGTGTTGGTGGATAAGCTAATGCCAGCCGCAAATTTAGCGGCAAACTCACTACTTTTTACCAACAAAAATGCAATGCCACAGCCCAATGCAGCAAGCAGGTAATTTGCCCCTAAGCGAGTTTTTGCTGCCGCTAGTGCATCCGTGGCGGCAACGACAAAAGCACTGCCAGACAGCAGTAATAAGGTATTGATTGCCCCGCTACGCTTGTCCAAGCTTAATTGGCTGAGATTAAATAGCTCAAGGTGCTTAGTACGTGTAAAGGCATAGGCCAGAAAGAAGGCCATAAAAGCGACGAGTTCTGCCAAGATAAAAATCCAGACAGCCAGATCGCCATGCAAGCGGCGGGGAGTTGGCTTCATCGTTGCTCGGAATTAGGCAGAAAGTTTTTTGGCTAACGGTAATGTTGCCAGTTGTAGCACCTCACCAATGACCACTAAGGCCGGGGGTTTGATTTGGCTTGTTACCGCCGCAGCGGGCAATTCTGCCAGTGTGCTTAAGACCATTTTTTGTTCCGGCAAGGTCGCTTTGTAGATCAGGGCGGCGGGCAAGGTTGCGGGCATACCGTGGGCAATCAGTTGCTCGGTAATTGTTTGTAGGCCAGTGATCCCCATGTAAATGACTAAGGTTTGATTCGGGCGGGCGAGGGCTTGCCAATCCAGATCAACACTAAAATCTTTAAGATGCCCGGTGACAAAGACACAGCTTTGGGCGTAATCCCGGTGCGTTAACGGAAAGCCAAAACTTGCCCCTGCGCCCAAGGCGGCAGTAATACCGGGAACAATTTCCACTTCTACCCCAGCGGCAAGCAGCACTTCTAACTCTTCGCCACCGCGCCCAAAGACAAAGGGATCACCGCCCTTCAAACGTACTACCCGTTTGCCCGCCAAGGCTAAATCGGCAAGTAATTGGCTGATTTCTTCTTGCGGCAAGGTGTGATTTGAGGCTTTTTTGCCCACATAAATGGTTTCGGTGGTGCTGGGTAAACTTGCCAAAATCCCTTGCCCGACAAGGTTGTCATAGACGACGACATCGGCATTTTGTAAGAGGCGATGTGCTTTAAGCGTCAGTAACTCAGGGTCGCCAGGGCCAGCCCCAACGAGGGCAACATGTCCGATCTGCGCAGCGGAAGAAATAGCTTTTGTCATTGTTTTCGGTCGTTGTAAGAAATAGGGTAGGTCTATTGGAGCACAAACCTTGCCTACTGCAATAGGGGGAAAAAGCGGAAAAATTTCCGTTTTTAGCACGCATCAAGGCCAGCAAAAATTGTGAAGTGCATCCTTGCCCCCGTCTTTTTAATCGACAAGAGGGGCTGGGAATGAGCAGTGCAATGACCAAGTCGATGGCGCGAAATGTCTTTTACGGAGGGTCGGTGTTCTTCTTCCTTCTGTTCTTAGGCTTAACCTTCGACACACATCAAGAAATACCAAAACGCGATATGCGGGAGAGCATCACGCCACAAGTAATTGCGGGGAAAAAGATTTGGGAAACCCGTAATTGCATCGGCTGCCACACCTTAATGGGTGAAGGTGCGTACTTCGCACCAGAATTGGGCAATGCCGTGACGCGCTTAACACCAGAAGGGGTTAAAGCCTTCGTCAAGAGCCGTCCCGCTGAGGGGATTCCGGGTCGCCGCAGTATGCCGCAATTCAATTTAAGCGATGAGGAGCTGGATAATTTGGTGGCCTTCCTCCAATACGTCAGCACCATCAAGAATGGCAACTGGCCACCCAATGTTCAAGGTTAAAGCGGGGGGAATCTGACTATGCAATTCAAATCTCAAGCGGTCGCTAAGCCGTATTTCATTGCCGCGATTGGCCTATTTGTTGGGCAAATCATCTTTGGCCTGATTATGGGCTTGCAATATGTGGTGGGGGATTTCCTCTTCCCCGCCATCCCTTTTAACGTCGCCCGCATGGTGCATACCAACTTGCTCATCGTGTGGTTGCTCTTTGGCTTTATGGGTGCGGCGTATTACCTCGTTCCCGAAGAAAGTGAAACCGAGCTATTTAGCCCAAAACTGGCCTTAATCCTGTTCTGGGTGTTCTTGGTTGCCGGGGCATTAACCGTGGTGGGCTACCTTGCCGTGCCGTATGCCACGCTGGCGCAAATGACGGGGAATGATCTCTTAGAAACGATGGGGCGTGAGTTTTTAGAACAACCGCTACCGACCAAACTGGGCATTGTCGTTGTCGCCTTGGCCTTCCTCTTTAATATCACCATGACGGTGTTAAAAGGGCGCAAGACCGCGATCAGCACCGTGTTATTGATTGGCTTGTGGGGGCTCGCCGTTTTCTTCCTCTTCAGTTTTATCAACCCACACAATGTCGTTTTAGACAAATTCTACTGGTGGTGGGTGGTGCATCTGTGGGTGGAAGGGGTCTGGGAATTGATCCTTGGCGCGATGCTGGCTTTTGTTCTGATTAAAGTCACTGGGGTCGACCGCGAAGTCATCGAAAAATGGCTGTATGTGATTATCACCTTGACCTTAGTCACCGGGATCATCGGTACCGGCCACCACTATTACTGGATTGGTACGCCTGATTACTGGCAATGGTTTGGTTCGGTGTTCTCTGCCTTAGAACCTATCCCCTTCTTCGCCATGACGATTTTTGCCTTCAATATGGTGAATCGTCGCCGCCGCGAACATCCCAACAAAGCCGCTGTGTTATGGGCCTTGGGGACAGGGGTTATGGCTTTCTTGGGTGCAGGGGTGTGGGGTTTCTTGCATACCTTAGCTCCGGTTAACTACTACACCCACGGCACGCAAATCACCGCTGCCCACGGTCATATGGCCTTCTATGGCGCGTATGTGATGGTTAACCTGACCTTGATCTCTTACGCCATGCCCCAACTCTGTGGTCGTCAGGCTAACGGTCGTTTGTCACAAGTCTTAGAAATGTGGTCGTTCTGGTTGATGACAATTTCGATTGTCTTTATCACCCTGTTCTTGACCGCCGCTGGGATTTTGCAAGTCTGGCTGCAACGCATGGGCAGCAGCCCATTGACGTTCATGGCGACACAAGACCAAGCCGCGATCTTCTACTGGATGCGCGAATGGAGCGGTGTGGTGTTCTTAGTTGGCCTGCTGGTCTACATCGCTAGCTTCTTTATCGGCACCAAAGAAGAAGCGAACGCTTAATGCGTTTAATACGTTATTAAATTAAGACATTAAGCCGCAGTACGTTAAATAACAAAGTCATCCTACAAAGCCATCCTAGTTAACCGCTAGGGTGGCTTTTTCATTGGCAGCCTTTGCCACAGGAAAATCAGCAGGGCGCGATAAAATACGTTACTGTTCATAACCAAAGGATTTAATCACCGTTTTGGCTTTGTCACCTTTCAGGAACGTTAACAAGGCCACTGCCGCAGGATTGCTCTTACCTTTATTTAACAAAACAGCATCTTGTTGAATCGGGCTATGCCACTCTTTCCCCACGACCCAAGCCGAACCACTCGTTAATTTGCCATCCTTAAATGCTTGCGCATAGGCAACAAAGCCTAACTCGGCATTGCCTGTGCTAATGAATTGCTGGGTTTGTGCAATGTTTTCGCCTTGCACAATTTTGCTTTGTAATTTGCTCGCCAAGCCCATTTTGTTCAAGGCTTCCATCGCCGCCGCGCCATAGGGTGCGGTTTTCGGGTTCGCAATCGCTAAATGTTGAAAATTCCCCTGTTGCAACACCGCACCTTTAGCATCGACGTAATTTGGCGTTGCCGACCACAATACCAGCCGCCCAATGGCATAGGTAAAGCGCGACCCTGCCACGGCTAAACCTTCTTTTTCTAAACGGGCAGGGGTTTCGTCATCGGCAGACAAAAACACCTCAAACGGTGCTCCGTTGCTAATCTGCGCATAAAACTTCCCCGTTGCCCCAAAGGCCAAATTGGCCTTATGCCCGGTCTCTTTTGCAAACACCGCTGCAATGACTTGCATGGGCGCGGTAAAGTTTGCCGCGACCGCCACAAGGACTTCCTCCGCTTGGGCAAAACTTGCACTCACAGCAGCAGCAAAGGCAAAAATGCTAGAACGTAAATAACGGCGGGGATACGGTGTCATTGCAATTCCTGAAAAAGAAATAGGTAGATTAGAGCAAATACAAGGCTAGAGTCTGTTGATATTCAAGCGAGCAAAATGACGCTGGCAACCAGAGCAACGAAAGAAGCGAATGGCGCGGCGAGCTTATCGTAGCGGGTGGCGATGCGTCTGAATTGCTTGATACGACAGAAGAATCGCTCAACCAAGTTACGACTCTTATATCGATTTTTATCAAAACTCGAATGTCAACAGACTAGGCTACAGCTTGGCTAATGATCCACACGCCCATAAGCGACTTGGAATTTCAAGGCTTGGGCGATTTGTTGGACTTCTTGGCTGGCGACGATTAGGCGCGGAAGCTCGCCAAGGAGCGCGTCAATATTGTTGGCATGGCGATGTAATAACGCATCCACCTCTGACCATAGCGCGTGGTAGCGATTTTGTGTGAGTTGGAAGGAAGCCAAATGCCCGTAATACTGTTGCCCTACCCCATCCAGCCACAAGCCAAAGCGCGGAATGTGCATCAGCATGGTGCGCAGATTTTTGGTTTGGCCTGTGGTTAAACAGTTACGCGCATGTTCTTGCCAACGTTGTAAATCAACATCACCAAGCAGCAAGGGGAAATCGCGTTTTTGCCAATTAAACATCGTGACAATTTCCCACATTGGCGGGGCTTCCCATTCTTGCAGCCATAGGACAAATGCCGCTGCGGGCATTGGGCGGGCAATGCCATAACCTTGCGCCCAGTCACAGCCAAAATGCAGAAGAGGAATCCCATGTTCGGGCGTTTCTACCCCTTCGGCGACCACACGCCGCCCAAACGATGCGGCTAGGGCAATTACGCCTTCGACAATCGCTAAATCATCGCGGTCATCCAACATATCACGGACAAAGGAGGCATCAATTTTGATGGTGCTTGCAGGCAGACGGCGGAAATACGTTAGTGAGGAATAACCCGTGCCAAAATCATCCAGTGCGAAGGAGACACCCAGCTCAACACAGCTATGCATGATCTGCGATACCCGTTCAATGTCATCTAACGCCGCCGATTCTAGGATTTCAATTTCTAATTGCTTGGGTTCAACGTCGGGAAATTTAGCCAATAGTTCGGCTAAGGTATGCGCAAATTCTGTGCATTGCAGGTGATGGCAAGAAATATTGACGCTAATCGGTAGCTTTAAGCCTTGCTGACTCCAGATCGCCATTTGATACATCGCCTGATGCAATACCCAATTACCTAGGGCAATATCGGCTTCGGTATTGTTCAGATATGGCAAAAACGTGCCGGGGGCAAGCAACCCTTTTTCGGGATGTTGCCAACGAATTAAGGCTTCTGCCCCAACCACTTTTTGCCAACGCATATCAATTTTGGGCTGGAAAAAGAGCAAGAACTCACCTTGCTCTAAGCCTTGAAGTGCACGTGTCACAAAGCTATGTTGAATACGCGCCCGTTGTTCTAATTCAGAATCAAACCGAGCAAAGCGATTTTTACCTTCACGTTTAGCCGAGAACATGGCTTGGTCGGCATGGCGTAACAGGTTATCGGCATCCTCACCATCGTCGGGATAAACCGCAATGCCCACACTGCCGGAAACACTAACAAATTGCTCGCCCAGATCAATGGGGGCAGAAATCGAATCCAAGACTCGCGACAAAATCATGGTGATTTCTTGGGCTTCATGCACCGCACACAGCAAGAAAACAAACTCATCTCCACCTAAACGCGCTACGGTATCCCCGGCGCGTAAACACGCTTGCAAACGCTGAGAGGTTTCAATGAGTACTTTATCGCCCATTTCATGCCCATAAATGTCATTTACAGGCTTAAAACCATCCAAATCCAAGTAACACACCGCCACCATTTCTTTATGTCGCTGGGCGCGTACAAGGGCTTGGCTCATGCGGTCGGACAATAGCACCCGATTGGGCAAGCCAGTGAGTGCGTCATGGTGGGCTAAATAATCCAGTTGTTGTTTGGAAACAATCTCATCGGTGATGTCACGGAAAATGGCATAGAACCCGACGGTTTTACCACTTTCGGTAATGTCGGGCATGATGTCCGCTTGCACCCAAACCTCTTGCCCTGTACGCAGATTACGTTGTTTAGCTTCAAACTGCCGCACTCGTCGCCGTAACACATCCAGCACTTGGGCATATGACTCTTTATCCAGAATGCGCCCCATCGGCTGCCCAATCATTTCGTCTGGCGACATATTATAAAAATCAGCGTAGTTCTGATTGACATAACGATATACCCCAGTGGCATCAATCGAGGCTAACATCACCGGAGTTTTCTCGGTCACCAGTTGCAACTCGTTTGACATGCGCCGCATTTCGGTAAAGCGACTTTGGTATAGCTTCTGCGCAAGGAAGGTAAAGTAAGCCGTAATCAGCA
>CAZOBT010000062.1:6608-10791 GCA_964578025.1 uncultured Rhodocyclaceae bacterium
ATCAAGAAGTACCGATTCTGTTTGGTATTGCCGAAGTTTTTGGCTCATAGCACTTTATGGGGAGAGCAAATGTGACGTAAAAGATAAGGCAGGGAAGAATACATGGCTTTCTTAAACAAGCCCATTACCCAAGCGCATAAATTTGTAAAAATCGGTGAATATGCGCAATTTGCATAATATGACAAAGACCATTTTCTGCAATTCCTTTCCGCCAAGAAGCAAGTTAGGGTACTCTTTGCGTTCTTGCGTCATGTGGGAGAACACAAAGTGCAATATCGCAAAAACTTAATTTTAGGGATGTTTTGTCTGGTAACGGCAGTAGGTACGCTGGCGGCACCAAGCAGTAACAGCAGTAGCACGAGCAGCAGTAAAGAGAAAGAAAGTAGCAGTACGAGCAAGGAAAAAGAGAAAGCCGCTGCTTCTACTAAAGACAAGGAGAAAGAAAAAGACAGCGCGAAGGAAAAGGATGCCTGTCGTGACACCAGTACAACAGCACAAATCAATGCCTGTGCTAAACAAGAAGCCGATGCCGCTGAAGTAAAACTCGGTAATGCCTACAAAAAGGTGTTAGCCATGTTGAGCAAGCCAGATGATGAAATTGTGCGTTATGCCCAAGTCAAAAAAAATCTGATTGATGCACAGCGGGCTTGGGTCGTGTTCCGGCAAAAAGAATGCGATGCTGTCCAAGAGTTTTATCTTGGTGGGACGATTCGCACGGCAATGGTCTTATCTTGCATGAAACGCCTTGCTGAACAACGCACCAAAGAGTTTGAAGACTGGACAAAACAATAAGCCCAATAAGTAAAGTTACTGTGGTGAAGTTATCCCACATCACTCACTACTGCTTCACGTCTTTTGCTTAGCACCGCCCAAAAAAACAGAGCCAGAACATGTTCTGGCTCTGATACCAATTAGTGCTGATTACTTAATTACTGTTAAATCAACGCTAAACCACGTTGTAAATCCGCTTGCAAATCCGCCACGGCTTCTAAACCAACAGCAACACGCAATAAAGAGTCAGAAATCCCTGCCGCCGCCCGTGCTTCGGGGCTGATGCGTCCGTGGGTGGTGGTTGCTGGATGCGTGATGGTGGTTTTGGTATCGCCCAAGTTGGCGGTAATCGATAACAGGCGGCAGTTATCGACCACTTGCCACGCTTGTTCACGCCCACCTTTGACTTCAAAAGCCACAATCGCCCCACCAGTTTTTTGCTGGCTTTGTGCCAAGGCGTATTGCGGATGTGAAGGCAGGCCGGGATAGAGCACCCGCGCTACTTTAGGATGCGCTTCCAACCACTGCGCCAAGGCTAAAGCATTGGCGGAATGCGCTTGCATACGGATGCTTAGCGTTTCCATGCCTTTCAGCAATACCCATGCGTTGAAAGCCGACAAGGTGGGACCCGCCGTGCGCAGGAATTTCATCACCTCTTCTAACAAGGCTTTTGAACCACACACCGCACCACCAAGGACACGGCCTTGCCCGTCAAGGTATTTGGTTGCGGAATGCACCACAAAATCCGCACCTAAACTTAAGGGCTGTTGCAAAACTGGACTACAGAAACAGTTATCTACCGCCACCAATGCCCCATACCGATGCGCAATGTCGGACAAGGTGCGAATATCGGCAATTTCGGTCAACGGATTTGAAGGCGTTTCTAAGAAGAATAATTTGGTGTTGGGACGCACAGCAGCTTCCCACGCAGCGGGATCGGTTTGAGAAACCGTGGTGGTTTCAATGCCAAAACGCGACAAAATGGTATTGAACAGCTGCAAGGTCGCGCCAAACAAGCCATTGGACGCTACCACATGATCGCCAGCATTGAGATGCGCCATACACAGCGACAAAATTGCCGCCATGCCACTCGCCGTTGCCACACAGGCTTCTGCCCCTTCTAAGGCCGCCAAGCGAGTTTGAAACACACTAACCGTTGGATTGGTAAAGCGGGAATAGACATTCCCGGCTTCTGCCCCAGAAAAACGCGCCGCCGCTTGTGCCGCAGAATCAAACACATAGCTAGAAGTTAAATATAAGGCTTCGCCATGTTCGTTAAACTGGCTGCGTTCTTGCCCTGCGCGTACCGCCAATGTCTCTAATTCCCAAGCGGGATCGAAGACCATGTCTTGGCTCATTGCTCTTGATTCCCATGATTGTCGGAGTGCATCACCAATTGCTGTGACGCATTGCCATCATCATTTGTCGACTTCTTGCTACCCCGCCGATTTTCAGTGGTAAATAAATAATCCGCCGTCACATCACCCGTAATGTAATTGCCGTCAAAACAAGACGCATCACAGTTGATTAAGGCGGGATTGAGGCGGCGAATTGATTCTTTCATCGCTTCAATGTCTTGGTACACCAAAGCATCTGCACCAATTTCAGCAGCGATTTCGGCATCACTACGCCCAGTGGCAATTAATTCGGCACGAGTGGGCATGTCAATGCCATAGACATTGGGGAAGCGCACGGGTGGGGAGGCCGAGGCGAAGTACACCTTTAACGCGCCCGCTGCGCGTGCCATTTCGACGATTTCACTACTGGTTGTGCCACGCACAATCGAATCATCGACCAACAAAACACGTTTGCCTTTGAATTCTTGCCCAACACAATTCAATTTTTGCCGCACGGATTTCTTACGCACCGCTTGTCCGGGCATGATGAACGTCCGCCCAACATAACGGTTTTTGACAAAACCTTCACGGTAAGGGCGACCTAATGCCTGTGCCAATTGCATCGCCGAAGGACGGCTGGAATCAGGAATAGGGATCACCACATCAATCTCTTCAGGATTGATGATTTGCTTGACCTTTTCCGCCAAAAACTCGCCCATCGATAAACGGGTTTCATATACCGAGACCCCATCAATCACGGAGTCGGGACGGGCGAGGTACACATATTCAAAAATACAGGGGGACAGCTTGGCGTTGGGGGCGCATTGTTGGCGATACAAGCCATGTTTCAGGTCAATAAACACTGCTTCACCGGGAGCGACATCCCCTAGCACTTGGAAACCCAGGCTATCTAAAGCCACGGATTCGGAGGCGACCATATATTCAGACACCCCATCCACGACATTTTCGCCCAACACCAAGGGACGAATGCCGTAAGGGTCACGGAAGGCCACCAAACCATACCCCGCAATCATCGCAGCAACAGCATACGCACCACGCACGCGACGATGTACGCCTTCAATCGCTTTGAAAATAATCTTGGCATCTAAGGCCGTACCATTCGCGGCGGCTTGCAACTCATGCGCCAGAATGTTCAGCAAGACTTCAGAGTCAGAATTGGTATTTACATGACGTAGGTCTTGGACAAACATTTCCTGCTTCAACTCGACTGAGTTGGTCAAATTGCCGTTGTGCACCAGCATCAGGCCAAAAGGCGAATTGACATAAAAAGGCTGAGCTTCGGCAAAGTTATAGGCAGAACCAGCAGTCGGGTAACGGCAATGGGCAACGCCCCAATTTCCCGGTAAGGCTCGCATATTGCGGGTACGGAATACATCGCGTACCAAACCCGGGCCTTTATGCATGTGGAAGGTGTTGCCTTCAGCAGTAGCAATCCCGGCGGCATCTTGCCCCCGGTGCTGCAACACCATCAAACCATCATAAAGCAATTGATTAACTGGGGTTGTTGCCACAACGCCAAGAATCCCGCACATAAGTTTTTCCTTTTAATTGAATCGAATTCGTTTTGCAACATCCGCCGGTAACCACGGCGCGATGAATAAGATAGCCGCTTGTAAGGGGGGAGCTACCGTTGCGTTTTTCCACCACGGCTGATTGGGGATTGCCGTCATGCTGGCTAAAACGCTAAGAAATAAAACAATCAATGCACCACGGATTGCGCCAAAGAGCATGCCAAAAAAGCGATCGACAAAGCCCAAGCCAACCATACGGATCATGGTACTCAGCGCAAGCTTACCGATGCCCATAACAATCAGTGTGGCGACAAACACCAGTCCCCACGCCAACGCTTGGGCAATCGTTGGATCACCAATAGAGCTAAGAAAATCATGCGCCACCGTAGCACTAAATTCGCGGGCGGCAAAAAAGGCCAAGGCCCATGCCGCTAAGGCGATTAGCTCACCAACCATCCCGCGAAAAAATCCAAGCAGAATGGAGATACCAAGGATGCCAAAAACGGCGTAATCCAAACCGGTCATTATTTACCGCTCACCGTG
>CAZOBT010000063.1:0-5167 GCA_964578025.1 uncultured Rhodocyclaceae bacterium
AAACGATCTAGCTCTCGATCTGGCTCTTTATTTTGGCGGTAAAACACCCAAATTGGCTCGTAAAACATACTGCCCAGCGAATACAAACTTGGCTCTTGCCCGGCGGGCGTTTCTGGCACATCAATCCCACCTTGGATCAAGGCAATCTGCGCCTCGCCATTGTGTAAGCGGTCAAGGTTTTCCAACGAGCCTTTAGACGTTTTCACCTCTAAGGTAATGCCACTTTTTGCCAGTTGTTCGGCATAGAGCTTGGCAAACCGATAATACGCCCCCGTTTCGCTTCCCGTGGTAATCACCACTTTCTTCGGCGGCGCAGGTTCAACAAACTGATACGCCCCAATCAAGCACACCAGCAACAACAACACAACAGGCCACATCGTGCGCATAAACTCACGCACCTCATGCACAACAGGTTTCAAGGTCGACATAACGTAAAACAACACCAAGAAAAAAGAGGAAGAAAAAAGACTGGGTATTTATAGACCACCATGCCGCGTCCAAAAATCGGCAGGGGCAAGAATCGGGTAATGCGCACTTAAAGCCAGTAAGTCTTTATCACCTGTAATTAGGTAATCAATACTATTTGTTTGTAATGCAGCCAAGAGCGTGCCGAGGACAGGGAGATCATTATGATCCCGCAACAATTCCTCTTGGACTGGGCATGGTTCTAAAATTTCGGCTTGGATGCTCAGAATATCAATCAAATCATCAATTTCTGCCGTACTGAGTTGATGGCGATGACTTAAACGGGGCAATACCCGCTTCAGTTCCTCAAGAATGAAATCGGACAGCACGACCTCTAACGAGCGCGTTCGCCACGCCATCATGATTTTTCCGGGAACACTGTTGGGAAAGGCAATCCCCGAAAGTAAAACGTTAGTGTCAAGGACAACCCGTAAGGTATGCGCCATTATTTCCCCGTCATGCCTTTGTATTGTTGCCGCTCCTCCGCAACCATTGCCTCAATTTCTGCCATCCCATCTGCTTCCGTAATGTTGGAGAATCCAGCCTCCATTTTCTGGCACAGGGTGTCAAAACGGCTTTGCATACGCCGAATTCGCTCAAACAAACGGGCATCAATGAGAGCGGCGACAGGTTTACCATCTTTGTTAATGACTACGCTGTCATGCCGGTATTGCACGAGGTTAAGCATTTCGCCAAGGTTTTGCCGAAAAGCGACCGCACTGGTTTGGGTAATCATGGATTTCTCCCTTCACAAAAATTTGCCATACCATAATGATCATTATGACCATAACGGCATAGCAATGTAAAGATACAATTAAAAAAGGCTAAATCCTATTTGGTCTATCTTATAAAAAGCAACGTGCAACCTGCTTAATTGGAAGATTTGCCATTTGGTCTTGTAGTTTTACTCCCCGGAGAGGAGGTTTACGGCAATAAGATGGTTGCGCCGGTGGTGGCGCGGCTTTCTAGGGTGCGGTGGGCGGTGGCGGCTTCTTGTAGGGGGAAGCGTTGGTGGATGTTCACTTGCACCGTGCCATTGCTAACGACTTCAAATAACTCTGCACCCATCGCCTGTAAATCGCTGGCCTTGGCGGAGTAGGCAAAGAGCGAGGGGCGGGTGAGGAAGAGCGAGCCGCGTTTGGCGAGTTCGCCTAAATCAACTGGGGGGACTGCGCCGGAGGCGTTGCCGAAACTGACCATCATGCCCAAGGGGCGCAGCGCGTCTAAGGAGGCGGTAAAGGTGTCTTTGCCAATCGAGTCATACACCACATCGACCCCTGCACCATTGGTAATTTCGCGCACACGCGGGGCGATGGCTTCGTCACGGTACAAAATCGGGTAATCGCAACCAGCGGCTTTGGCGAGTTCGGCTTTTTCGGCCGAGCCAACCGTACCAATCACCGTCGCGCCCAAGGCTTTTGCCCATTGGCACACCAGCAAGCCAACGCCGCCCGCTGCGGCGTGAATCAAGATGGTATCGCCTGCTTTGACCGGGAAAGTGCGGCGGAGTAGGTATTGGGCGGTTAAACCTTGCAACATCATCGCAGCGGCGGTGTCGTCGCTGATGCTGTCAGGCAAGACCAATAAGCGATCGGCGGCGATGTTACGCGCTTCGGCATACGCGCCAATCGCACCTCCGGCATAGGCTACCCGGTCGCCAACGTTGACATTCGTGACGTTCTCACCCACGGCAATCACTTCACCCGCGCCTTCAAGACCAATGCCACTGGGTAGCGGTAAAGGGTATAAACCCGTGCGGTGATAGACATCAATGTAATTTAGACCAACGGCGCGATGGCGAATTTGTGCTTCATTGGCGGCGGGTGGCGGCAGGTCGACGCTCTCCCAGGTCAGTACCTCGGGTGCGCCAACTTGGTGGATACGAATGGCTTTGGTTTGGGGATGATTGGTACTCGCAATCGTACTCATGCGTGTCTCCTTTATTGTGCGGTGCTGCTGTGTCGTACAGCTTAACGGGGGCTAAGTTTGGCAAATTGCAAAGACAGCCATTTCTCGCCCTGAGTTGCAAATTTGACCAAGATTTGCTTGCTGTCTTTGGCATCAAGGATCACCCCATCGCCAAATTTTTCATGGAAGACCTTTTGCCCAAGGTGCAAGCCTTGTTCCAAAACAATCCCCCGTGCCGCACTACGCTTTACGCCGCTGGCACTGCTCGTTGCTGGGCGTGGGCTGCTAGCAAAGGGGCTGCTACTGCTGCTATTTGCGCTCACCGTGTTTAAGCGTTTCATCAGGTTGGCGGGGATTTCGTCTAGGAATAACGAAGGGGCGGCATAGCGGGTTTGTCCATGCAACATGCGGCTTTGCGCCAAGGATAAATACAAACGTTGCCGCGCCCGCGTCATCGCCACATACATCAGCCGCCGTTCTTCTTCTAAAC
The DNA here is from genome assembly GCA_964578025.1 of uncultured Rhodocyclaceae bacterium. Taxonomy (GTDB): domain Bacteria; phylum Pseudomonadota; class Gammaproteobacteria; order Burkholderiales; family Rhodocyclaceae; genus CAZOBT01. Next base: position 2,864 of record CAZOBT010000063.1, read on the forward strand.
CACGAATGCCATCGGCAGTGGCGTTGTCATGCGGGAACAAGCCTTGTTCTAAACCTGTAATAAACACCACGTTAAATTCCAAGCCTTTGGCGGCGTGGATGCTCATCATTTGAATGGCGGTTTGCCCGGCTTCGGCCTGATGTTCCCCGGCTTCTAAAGTGGCATGGGTGAGGAAGGCGATTAAGGCATGGCTACTGTCTTGGCCTTGGTTTTGCTGCTCTTGCACAAAGACGGTAGCGGCGTTAATCAATTCATCCAAGTTCGCCAGCCGCTCCGCCCCTTCTTTTTCTTTCTCGTAATGTTGGCGCAAGGTGCTATGTACCAAGACATGTTCCACCTGCTCGGCTAAGGGTAGTTGCCGAGTGGCTTGGCGTAGGCTTTCAATCATTTGTACAAACTTCGCCACACTCGCACCACTGCGCCCACCCAAGCTGGCGGCGGCGTTGTACAAGCTGCTGTTACTTTGATGCGCCAGCGTTTGCAGGCTTTCGACGGTACGACTGCCAATGCCGCGTGTGGGGAAGTTAACCACGCGCAAAAAGGCGGTGTCGTCATCGGGATTCGCCAATAAGCGCAAATAGGCTAAGGCGTGTTTGATTTCTTGCCGTTCAAAGAAGCGCAAACCGCCATAAACACGATACGGCACACCTCGGCTAAACAGTTCATGTTCTAACACCCGCGATTGCGCATTGGAGCGATACAAAATCGCCACTTGCTCCCGTGCCATGCCTTCATTTAACAAGGCTTTGACTTCATCCACGACAAACCGCGCTTCCTCTACATCAGAAAAGGCACTAAAGAAGCGTAATGGCTCGCCATCCCCTGCATCTGTCCACAGATTTTTGCCAAGACGTTGGCTGTTATGTTTGATGATGGCGTTGGCGGCGTTGAGGATGTTGCCATGTGAGCGATAGTTTTGCTCTAAGCGAATGACATTGCTTTTGGCGAAATCCTGTTCAAATTCGCGCATATTGCCCACTTCCGCGCCTCGGAAGCCGTAAATACTTTGGTCATCATCACCCACCGCCAACACCGCCGCCCCACCACCTGCCAACAGCTTGAGCCACGAATATTGCAGGCGGTTAGTATCTTGAAACTCATCCACCAGAATGTGTCGGAAACGTTGCTGATAATGTTGCCGCAGCGGTTCATGGCGACACAACAACTCATAAGTGCGCAACAATAATTCGGCAAAATCCACCACGCCTTCACGTTGGCACTGCGCTTCATACTCAGCGTAAATACTGACGCGGCGACGGCTAAATTCATCAAACGCTTCGGCTTGGGCGGCGCGAACGCCTTGCTCTTTATGGGCGTTGATAAAGTGCATCAACTCACGCGGCGGGAAACGCTCTTCATCGACATTCAAATTTTTGAGGAGGCGTTTGATGGCAGACAGTTGGTCAGCGTTGTCCAAAATTTGGAATAAAGCGGGCAATCCGGCTTCTTGGTAATGGGCGCGGAGCAGGCGATTACATAAACCATGAAATGTCCCAATCCACATGCTGCGCGTATTGATTGGCAATAAAGCACTTAAACGCGCCACCATTTCCTTTGCCGCTTTGTTAGTAAACGTAACGGCCAATATGCTGTGTGGGCTGGCTTGATTGGTGCTAATCAACCAGGCAATGCGGGTAGTTAAGACCCGCGTTTTGCCACTACCCGCACCAGCAAGGATCAAGCCGTGGGTGGCAGGTAGGGTAACGGCTTGGTGTTGTTCGGGATTAAGTTTGCTTAAAAGATCAGACATGGCAAGGCAAACCAGCCCCCTATCAGGTAAGGCCAGTGTGAGAAAGAGAAGAAAGGCAAGGAAGGTAAGACAGAAATTTGGATTTGGGTAGATAAAAAAGCAGTAGATTTTTGTGCAACGCACAAAAAAATATCAATAAATAGCAGTTTGTATAAAAAAACACACATAAACAGGTGGTTTTTTGATATAGACTTATGTTGCAGTGCAGCAAAAACCTTCAAGAGAGCGTTGGCGGTGGCTGCGTTTTGGATGCAATGGGTTCATAAAACCTGCTATCTGTGAAAGGAGAATACACAATGAAAGCACCAAAAATATTACCGTGGATCGCCCGTCGTGCCGGGATTAGTGACGAGCTGGCCTTAAAGCTATGGCGACGTGCGTTTCGTGAAAGTGAAGTGTTGGTGGGCGCGAACGATGGTTCTGAGTTTTGGGGACTCGCCCTAGACCGTTTCTTAGAATTGGTGGATGAAGAATCTGTTACAGGTTTGCCGCCTGCCTTATTGCCTTCGACGCGGTTTACTTGGATGATGAAATACCAAAATCGTTTGTATTTG
>CAZOBT010000063.1:5267-10657 GCA_964578025.1 uncultured Rhodocyclaceae bacterium
GGCGGTACGCAAGGAGCTAGCATGACCGGAGTTCGCGTACTCATTGTCGAAGATGAGCCGATTAACTTAGAAATTTTGGCAGAAACCTTAAGTGAAGCCGGGTATGAAACCCTAACGGCGGACAGTGGCGAGACAGCTTGGGCGCAAATTAAAGCCGCTGGCTCGTCACTGGATGCGGTGTTGTTGGATCGTCTAATGCCGGATATGGATGGTATTGAGATTCTCAAACGCATGAAAGGCGAAGCCATCCTCGCGCAAACGCCAGTCATTATGCAAACCGCCATGAATCAAGATGCGGATATTGCCGAAGGTTTAAAAGCAGGTGCGTTTTATTACCTGACAAAGCCGATTAACCCCGATACCTTATTGGCGATTGTTGCCGCCGCTGTCGCCGACAAAGCCCGGCAAGTGGCCTTGCGTCGTGAGGCGGATGAAGTTGCCCACGGTTTATCGCATTTACAAGAAGGCCGTTTTCTATTTCGCACGCCAAGTGAAGCACGAGAAATCGCCACCGCGTTGGCGAATATTGCCCCCGACCCCGGTCGTGTTGTTTTAGGTTTGTCGGAGTTGTTACTAAATGCGGTTGAGCATGGCAATTTAGGCATTACCTACAAAGAAAAATCCGCGCTAATTGCGGCAGGCGAACTCGAAGCCGAAATTCATCGCCGTCTTGATGATCCGGTGTATGGCAGTCGTAAAGCCGAGATTTCTGTCCATAAGAGCGAAGCCGAAATTCTCTTTTTGATTACCGATAAAGGCGAAGGCTTTGATTGGGAAAAATACTTAGAACTCAGCCCCGATCGTGTTTTTGATACCCACGGGCGTGGCATTGCCATGTCACGGATATTGAGCTTCAGCAAACTTGAATACATGGGCTGTGGCAATCAGGTACTCGCCAAAATTGATCTACCACCAATCAGCACCACCTGATCCAAACGATAAAAAAAAGACCAAATAAAAAATTAGCCAACAAAGCACATCTAACATGCTTTATTGGCTAATAGACCAAATGTATTTGGCGGGTTTGCTGCAAGTTCTCCCCCTGCGAAGGGGGAGTACCGCGTAGCGGGGAGGGGGTCTTACAGCTTACTTTCCACCCATGCCGCGACTCCGGCTAATGCGTTGGGCAGGGCGGCGATGTCGTTGCCGCCTGCTTGTGCCATGTCGGGACGACCACCGCCTTTGCCGCCGACTTGTTGCGCAACAAAGTTAACCAGCTCTCCGGCTTTGACTTGCTTGGTTTGCGCAGCGGTTACACCGGCAATCAAGCTGATTTTGCCATCGACCACACTGGCTAAAACGATCGCAGCGGCTTGCAGTTTGTCTTTCAGCTTATCCATCGTTTCGCGCAAGGTGGCAACGTCTGCGCCTTCTAAGGTGGCGGCAAGGACTTTGATACCTTTTACGTCCACCGCTTGGTTCAGCAGATCATCGCCTTGGCTGGCAGCGAGTTTGGATTTCAAACGTGCCAACTCTTTTTCTAAGCTGCGCACATTGTCCAGCACTTGGCTGATGCGATTCGCGGCTTCGCTGGTGGGAGCTTTTAAGACCTCGGCTACGGCGGTGAGTTGGGCTTCTTGCGCTTGCACCAAGGCCAACGCGCCTTCACCCGTGACCGCTTCGATCCGGCGTACCCCGGCGGCGACACCGCTTTCGGCAACGATTTTAAACAGGCCAATATCGCCCGTGCGGCTAACGTGTGTGCCACCGCATAATTCGCAAGAATTACCAATGCTTAACACGCGCACTTCATCGCCATATTTTTCGCCGAACAGCATCATTGCCCCGGTTTTTTGCGCTGACTCTAAATCCATGACCTGTGCTTGCGTGGCGTTGTTAGCAAGGATTTCGGCATTGACCAAACGCTCAATTTCAGCGATTTCGGCGGCACTGACTGCCCCGGTATGGGCAAAGTCAAAACGAGTCCGCTCTGGATCAACTTGTGAGCCTTTTTGCTGCACATGGCTACCTAAAACGCTGCGCAAGGCTTTGTGCAACAGGTGAGTTGCCGAGTGATTACGCACCGTCCGTCCGCGTGCCACGGTATCAACCTTCGCCGCGACGCTATTGCCCACGGTCAGCGTTCCGGTTTTTAACACCCCATGATGCCCAAACACGGTGGCTTGGATTTTTTGCGTATCTTCGACCGCAAAAATACCATGACTGCCTTTTAATTCGCCTTGGTCGCCGACTTGCCCGCCGGATTCGGCATAGAAAGGGGTGTTGTCTAAAACGACCACGCCCATTTCGCCTTCTTGCAGTTGATTGACGGCTACGCCATCTTTGTACAGGGCGAGCACATTGCCCTTAAATTCCAGATTGTCATAACCGTGGAAAGTGGTGGCAGGGCCTTCGTACTCTAAGTTCGCCGCCATCTTGAACTTACCCGCCGCCCGCGCTTGTTCCTTCTGCCGTGCCATCGCTGCATCAAAGGCGGCGGCATCGACGGTGACATTACGTTCACGGCAGACATCGGCGGTCAAATCCAAGGGGAAACCATAGGTGTCATGCAGTTTGAACGCGGTTTCGCCATTGAATACCGTGGCGTTGTTGGCGGCTAATGTGGCTAATTCGGCTTCTAAAATCGCCATGCCGTTTTCAATCGTGGCAAAGAAACGATCTTCTTCTTGCTTTAACACCTCCATCACCCGCCCTTGGTTGGCGGTGAGTTCTGGGTAGGCTTCGCCCATTTGTGCGACTAAATCGGGGACGAGTTTATGGAAGAAGGCGGCGCGTGCGCCGAGTTTGTAGCCATGCCGAATGGCGCGACGGATGATGCGGCGTAAGACATAACCACGGCCTTCATTGCCGGGGATTACGCCATCGGCGATTAAGAATGAACAGGCGCGAATATGGTCAGCCAAGACCTTCAAACTGGGGCTGTTCATATCAGCCGCTGAGGTTTCCCGCGCAGCGGCGGCAATCAAAGCTTGGAACAGGTCAATTTCATAGTTGGCATGTACGCCTTGTAACACCGCAGAAATCCGCTCCAAGCCCATGCCCGTATCCACAGACGGTTTAGGCAGAGGGTGCATGACCCCCGCTTCGTCGCGGTTAAACTGCATGAACACGTTGTTCCAGATTTCGATAAAGCGGTCGCCATCTTCTTCGGGTGATCCGGGAGGGCCGCCCCAAATGTGCGCCCCGTGGTCATAGAAAATTTCGGTACAAGGGCCGCAAGGGCCGGTGTCACCCATCATCCAAAAGTTGTCCGAGGCATAACGGCCACCTTTGTTATCGCCGATGCGGATAATGCGCTCTTTTGGTACGCCAACTTCATTGGCCCAAATGTCGTAGGCTTCATCATCTTCGGCATAGACCGTGACTGTCAGTTTGTCTTTCGGCAGCTTAAAGACTTCGGTCAGCAATTCCCACGCATAGGTAATCGCATCGCGTTTGAAATAATCACCAAAGCTGAAATTGCCCAGCATTTCAAAGAAGGTGTGATGCCGTGCGGTATAACCAACGTTTTCTAAATCGTTATGTTTGCCCCCGGCACGCACACATTTTTGTGAAGTCGTCGCACGGGTGTAAGGACGCTTATCAAAACCAAGGAAAACATCCTTAAATTGGTTCATCCCGGCATTGGTAAACAACAAGGTCGGGTCGTCATGGGGAACTAAAGACGACGAAGCAACAATCTGATGCCCCTTGGACGCAAAAAAATCGAGGAATTTCTGGCGAATTTCAGCACTTTTCATGGGAAGCTGGCCTTTATCTGGCAAAAACAAAAGTCTTGTATTTTAAAAGAAAAACCCGCCAAGTTATTGGCGGGTTTGCGTCGCAGGTGTTTTCAGCCAACTTTTTAGGCAATTAACGCAATAATTGGTCTGACTGAAAAAACTCGCCGATAAGCCAAGTTACAGTTGGAAAGGGCTGCGTAAAACGGGTTTGGCCTTTAATGCGGCATTGCTACGAGAAACCGCAGAATCTAAGGCGGCTTTCGCAGGTTTGCGATCTGTCCATAAAGCTTCTAACTCTTCATCAACAATCGCACGAATTGCGTCCGTACCAGAAGCACGCAGGGCGTTGTTGCTGCCTTGGCTGCGTAATGAGTTGTAGCTGAGGTTTAAGGCTTGCTCTTCATCACGCGCTAATTTGCTCACCAAAGCGGCTTTCGCCCCATCGTTTAACGGTAAGAAACCACCAAAACGGGCAAGATCAAGTTGTTGTGCTGGGCTGAGGAGGAATTGCACAAACTTGGCGGCAACTTGGTAATCCTGTGGTTTGCCATTGCCGCCAATCCACAAAGAAGCCCCGCCTGCCAAGGTGTTCTGCCGCCCATTCATGGCATCGTCAGAATAGGGTAAGGGCGCAATGCCAACTTCAAGGCCGGGAGCTTCGCGGAAACGGGCATTCGCAGCGGCATTGGTGGTGATAACGGCACATTCGCCATTGGCAAAATGCTCATCGGCGGCGGCATCACGTCCAAAGTGTTGGAACAAACCGGCTTTTGACCAAGTCGCTAACATCGCTAAGTGTTTGACTTGGGCAAAGGTATTAAAGGTAAATTGTGCGGTTTTGCCCGTGCTGGCAATGCTTGCGCCATTCACGATACTCGCATTATCAATATGCACCCAAACCGGCCAAGAGGAAGTGTAGGCGCAATTGGCAACGCTATTGACTTGTACCAACGCCCCTTGCAGTTCCTGCCAAGTTTGTGGCGCACGCTCCGCATCTAAGCCTGCTTTACGGAACAAAGCTTTGTTATAGAACATGACTGGCGTGGAATAAGCGATAGGTAAAGCCACAAGGCGGCCTTTGCCATCTGCAACATCGGCTTTGATGTTGCCAGAAAGGTCAGAGGCATTCATGCCTAAACCATTTTCTGCCAGCAATTTGTATAAAGGTTTGATGGCTTGCTTATTGGCAATAAACGTTGCGACTTGGCTGTTATTGACCAAGTTTAATAAGGTAGGGCTGGTCTTATTCGCAGGTGCGAGTTCAACTCTGCCTGTGTTTTGTGCATTAAAACGGTCAACCAACGCTTGCAACTGTTGTTGCCCACCAGCACTTAATTGATGACTTAACACCACTGTAGTGTTGCCAGCACTTGGCATACTTGGTGTAGGCGCGGCAAATACCGCCGTAGAACAGGCAGCCAGACAAGCAGAAACGAGAGCACGACGGACGAATGCCATAAGAGACTCCAAGCAAAAAATGAAAAAGAACGAAAATTATACCCTCACCCCCCTGCGGGGGATTCCTTGTAGCGGTCTAATTCCACAGAAGCCAGAGCGTAAGCTATTGCCAGAAGACAAAGGTAAATTGGTTCGGGTATTACATGAAGAAGTGGCGTTATCCAGCAAGACCGAGGCCAGCCTTAAAAAAACTCAGCCCCCAATCTTGCGAAAGGGGGCTTGTTTTTTATAGACCAAATTAAAAATTGG
>CAZOBT010000064.1:0-10645 GCA_964578025.1 uncultured Rhodocyclaceae bacterium
AACGGGTCACTTAGGCGATGACAGCATTGCCTTGATCGGGACTGATCCTGAGAAGCACAAGGCGAATGCGTGGAAAGTGGTCGACACCTTGAAGAGCCAAGGCGGTGGTTCGCTGTTTATCAAGACCCATCCCAAGTCTAAGCACTTGTATGTGGATAACACCCTCAATCCTGATCCAAAAATCAGCCAAAGCATTGCCGTGTATGACGTGAATAACCTGAAAGCGGGTTACAAGGTTTTACCGATTGGTGAATGGGCTGGCTTAGGCGATGACGGTGCGAAACGTGTGGTGCAGCCGGAATACAACATGAAGGGCGATGAAGTTTGGTTCTCTGTATGGAGTGCCAAGAACAAGCAGTCCGCCATCGTGGTGGTGGATGACAAGACCTTGCAGTTGAAGAACGTCATCAAAGATCAACGTCTGATTACGCCAACCGGACACTTCAACGTCTACAACACCCAGCACGACATTTACTAATAGGCAAGTCTCTTGGTAGGAGCGAGCGAGTTTGGTCTAGATGTTATTTAGGCATGTCTAACATGCCTAATTGGCAGATTTTTAGTTTGGTCTATAGATTGACCGTTTTGCCAACATCCCCGGACTCGCGGTGCTCCTCCGGGCTATGTGTTCTCAGGGAAAAGGAACTCATCATGAAACAGAGTGCAATTTTAGGAATGGCAATGGCGGGCTTATTGGCCTTGCCTTTTGCTGCACAAGCGAGCGATGCCGATTTGCAAAAGGGCGGTTGTGTGGCCTGTCATGCCAAAGATAAAAAAATCGTTGGCCCTTCGTATAACGACATTGCCAAGAAATACCAAGGCCAAGCTGATGCCCCCGAAAAACTCGCGGCGAAGGTACGCAAAGGTGGCGCAGGGGTGTGGGGGCCAGTTCCCATGCCACCTAATTCACCGGAAAAAATTAGCGACAGCGAATTGCATGGCGCAATTAGCACGATGCTGAAACCCTAGTAACTAATCACACTAGCAACACTAGGGAATGCCGCAACCATGACTACGCCACAAGCACCACACGCAGCAGCACCGCCACCACCACCAGCGTTAGCCGCCAGCACTCGCAAGGTGTGCGTGAGCCAACACAAGATAGCAATCCACTTGGTTTTGCTAGGAAGTTGCTTTGTTGCGAGTTTGCCCAGTTGGGCAGCACCGCCAGAAACGCCTTTGCCTAAGCCAAATGGGATGCGTCCACAGGCCGAGCTGGTGCGTTTGGTACGGCAAGATTGTGGCTCATGTCATGGTTTACGCTTAACTGGGGGCTTGGGCTCGCCATTGACGGCACAAGCCTTGGCGGCGCGGGAAATGCCGTTTGCCAGTTTAGAAGCCACCATTTGGCACGGTCGCCCCGGTACGGCGATGCCTGCATGGAAAAGTATTTTGTCGCCCCGCGAGGTGACATGGATTGCCGAACAGTTACTGCTTGGTTTTCCTGAGGAAAAAGAATGAAAAGCCGCCTTTCCCCCCTCTGTTCTCGTGTCTATCGCCTCTCGCGCTTTCTGTGTTACGCCGGGCTGAGCGTAAGTTTATTGGCATGTTCTACCTTGCCGACCACCTCATCTGGCTTATCGGGTTTGCGCGGCACACATGATTTAGGTGTGGTCATTGAACGGGCTAACGGGCAAGTGGCGATTGTCGATACCAGCCAACAAAAAGTTTTAGCCGAAGTCGCGGGCATTGGGGATATTTCCCATGCCTCGGTGGTATTTTCTCGCGATGGGCGTTATGCCTATGTGTTTGCCCGTGATGGTGGTTTAAGTAAGGTTGATCTGCTCACCGCGACCTTGGTCAAGCGCGTCGTACAGGCCGGGAATAGCATTGGTGGGGCGGTGTCACAAGATGGCAAATTGGTTATTGCCCAGAATTACGAACCCGGTGGCATTCGTGTCTTTGCCGCCGATACCTTAGAACTCCTTTCCGAAGTGCCGAGCACCTATGGCAGCCAAAGCAGCCAAGGCAGCGCAGGCAAACGTGCCAAGGTCGTTGGTTTAGCCGATTTGCCCGGCAATAAAGTCGCCTATGCCTTGTTTGAAGCGGGGGAAATTTGGGTCACAGATTTAAGCGATCCGCACCAGCCCAAAACCGAAAAATACCGGGCGGGCGAACAGCCTTACGATGGCCTTGTCACCCCCAATGGACGCTATTTCTTGGCGGGTTTATATGGCGAAGATGGTCTCGCCTTGTTTGATAGTTGGCATCCTGAACTCGGGGTGCGCAAGATTTTAAGTAATTACGGGCGTGGGCAAGAACGTTTGCCGGTGTTCAAAATGCCGCATTTACGTGGCTGGGCGATTGCTGGCACAGAAGCATGGTTGCCCGCGATTGGGCGGCATGAAGTCTTAGTCGTTGATACCAAAAATTGGCAAGAAGTCCGCCGTGTCGCGGTCAAAGGCCAGCCCGTATTTGTCATGGCTCGCCCTGATGGGCGCGAAATTTTGGTCAACTTTGCCTTCCCCGATAACGACTGGGTGCAAGTCATTGACAGCGAAACGGGCAAGATTCGCCACACCTTTAGCCCCGGCAAAGCGGTTTTGCATATGGAATTTACGCCACGCGGTGAGGCCGTCTGGTTCTCCGCCCGCGATAGCCACCAAGTCAGCGTCTATGGCACGCAAGATTACCAATTACAACAACAACTTAATCTACCCAGCCCGTCGGGGATTTTCTTTACACCGCGTGCCGGACGGATGGGCTTTTAAGGGGGGAATGTGCAATGTCACCGTCACCGTTAATCCAGCGTTTGTTAAATGATTGGCAACGGGATTTCCCACTATTGCCCGAACCGTTTGCCGAACTTGCTGCGCAGCTAGGTTGTCGTGCCGAAACGGTGTTGGCGCATCTACAAACCTTGCAAGCCAGTGGTGTGATTAGTCGTGTTGGCCCAGTGGTTGCTCCGCGTTGTGTCGGTGCAAGTACCTTGGCGGCTTTGGCGATTGCTCCTGCACAATTAGCCAGCGTTGCTGCCGCCGTCAGTGCTTATCCGCAAGTCAATCATAACTATGCGCGGGAACATCGTTACAACCTATGGTTTGTGGCGAGTGCGCGTAATGAGGCTGAGTTAGATCAATTTCTGCAAGGCTTGTCACTGGCCTATGCCACGGCAGAAACACCCTTATTAAAACTGCCGCTACTCAATGAATTTCATATCGATTTAGGCTTTCATTTATCACCAAGCAACGCACCAACGCCTCATCCAATGCTTCATCCAACACCACAGCACTCCTCACCCGCCACCCGTCGCCGCCCGCATGGGCAGAGCGGGGCAAGAGTGCAATTTTGCCCTAGCCCTGCGGAATGGGAATTACTGGATGCCTTGCAACAAGGGTTGCCCTTAGTACATCGCCCGTTTGCGCAATTAGGACAAGCGATTGGCTGGGATGAGGCGACGGTGTTAGCGACCTTGCAGCACTGGACAGCGGCAAAAATTATTAAACGTTTTGGCCTGATTCTGCGCCATCAAGAACTCGGCTACCGCGCCAATGCAATGGTGGTGTTTAACGTTCCCGATACCGAGGTTGCCGCGATTGGGCAACGCCTTGCCGAAGAGCCAGAAGTCACCTTGTGTTATCAACGGCAACGCCAACTCCCCACTTGGTCATATAACTTGTATTGCATGGTGCATGGACATACCCGCGCTGAGGTGTTGCCCGTCGTAGCGCGTTTAAGTGCCTTAGCCGGGCAAACTGGGCTGCCGCTGTTTAGTGTGCAGCGTTTTAAACAATGTGGAGCGCGTTATGCCCCCCTTGCCGCTTGATGCGACAGATCGCCTACTCCTTAACCATTTACAAATGGGAATGCCGATTTGTGCCGCGCCCTATGCTGCCGTTGCCGCAGAATTGAACTTGAGTGAAAGCGAGGTGGTGCAACGTTTGCAGCGTTTGTTAGCGATTGGGGCATTAAGCCGCTTTGGCCCCTTATTCCATATTGAAAAAATGGGCGGAGAGTTTGTCCTTGCCGCGCTGGCTGTGCCAACGGAACGCTTTGCTGAAGTTACTGAACAAGTCAATGCCTTGCCGCAAGTGGCGCATAACTATGCCCGGCAACACACCTTAAATATGTGGTTTGTCTTGGCCTGTGAAACCCCAGCAGAAACGGCGGCGACCATTGCCGAGATTGAGGCCATCACCGGTTTGGCGGTGTATGCCTTTCCCAAAGAGCGTGAATATTTTGTGGGGATGCACCTCCATGTCTGAGCATTTATCCCCCTTAGAACGGCAGTTAGTGTTAGCCACGCAAGCCGGGTTGCCCCTCGTGCCACGGCCTTATGCGCAATTAGCCGCACAGGTGGATAGCGATGAAGCGACCGTGATTGCCACAATGCAGGCGTTATTGGCGCGTGGAGTCATTCGCCGTATTGCCGCTGTGCCGAATCATTACGCCATTGGCTACACCTTTAATGGCATGACTGTGTGGGATGTCGCAGATAGCGACATTGAGCGATGTGGCGTAGCGGTCGGGAGTTTGCCCTTTGTCACCCATTGCTATCGCCGTCCTCGGCATTTGCCCTTGTGGTCGTATAACTTGTTTGCGATGGTGCATGGGCAAAGCCAAGCCGAAGTCGATGCCAAAATCGCCGAAATTGCCGCCTTATTGGGCGATGCCTGTCGCCAGCATCAGGTGTTATTTAGCGAAAAAGTCCTGAAAAAAACCGGGCTACGCCTGCAAAAAAACCGCCCACCGCCTGTTCCTGTTGCGGAGTAAAGCTTCATGTTTCGTATTTCGCGTTATTTACGCCCCTTTTTGCGCCCCGAAGCCGAGATTGCAGCGGAGTTACCCAAATTATTAGCCGCGAAATTGCCCAAGCCACCTGGCCCGGTGGTGATTTGGAATCTGATCCGCCGCTGTAATTTGACCTGCAAACATTGTTACGCCGTATCCGCAGATAAAGATTTCCCCGGTGAATTAAGCACGGCACACGCCTTAACGGTGTTAGAGGATTTGCGGCACGGTAGCCCAGCAGTGCGTGTACCCGCCGTGATTCTTTCCGGGGGCGAACCGTTATTACGCCATGACATTTTCACCCTCGCCCGTGCCGCCAAAGACTTAGGTTTACATACCTCTCTTTCCAGTAATGGCACATTGATTGATGCGGCAATGGTTGAACCAATTGCCGCAACGGGGTTTGATTATGTCGGGATTAGCCTAGATGGTTTAGCCACGGTGCATGACAAATTCCGGCGGAAACAAGGGGCATTTATCCAATCCTTAGCGGCCTTACGCCGATGCCGCGATGCAGGCTTAAAAGTTGGGGTGCGTTTTACCTTAACCCAAGACAATGCCCATGATGTCCCGGCTTTATTGCAGTTAGTCGCTGAGGAGGGTATTCCGCGTTTTTATTTCTCACACCTTAACTACGCTGGGCGCGGCAATAAAAATCGGCGGGATGATGCGCATTTCGCCATGACGCGCAGTGCGATGAACTTGCTTTTTGCAACGGCGTGGCAAGGTTTACAAGCCGGGGCGATGGAACAAGAAGTAACAACCGGGAATAACGATGCCGATGCGGTGTTCTTTTGGCATTGGGCGCGGCAACAGTTCCCCGATCGTCCAGCGACCTTGGCCTATCTCCGTGCGCAACTACAAGCGTGGGGCGGCAATGCCAGCGGTTTGTATGTGGCAAATATCGACAATCTGGGCAATGTGCACCCCGATACGATGTGGCCTTCTTGCACCTTGGGCAATGTCTTACAGCGTCCCTTTACCCAGATTTGGCAAGACCGCAGTGATCCGATTTTTGCCCAGTTAAAACACCAACCCCGCCCGGTCGGTGGGCGTTGTGCGACCTGCCAGTATCTGCCGATTTGCGGCGGTAATACGCGCGTCAGGGCCTTGCAATTGACGGGTGATCCGTGGGGCGAAGACCCCGGCTGTTATTTGCAGGAGGATGAGCTATGCGCCTAACTGTGCAATGGAATCAAGCAATCAAACCGACCTTAAAAAAATGGGCAGTCATTGCCTCTGCTATCTTGGGCATGTTGAGTAGCGTCTTGCCACTCCCTAGCCTTGCGGCGGATAACGCTGCAACGTCAGCCGCAGTCTTGTATCAGCAACATTGCGCCAGTTGTCATGGGGCAGATCGCCTTGGGGGCATGGGCCCAGCGTTATTGCCCGAAAGTCTAGAACGCCTGAAAAAAGGCGAAGCCTTGCGCACAATTAGCGAAGGCCGCGTGGCAACACAAATGCCCGCGTTTGCTGAGGTCTTAGATGCTGCCAGCCGCCAAGCCTTAAGCACTTGGATTAACGCCCCGGTCACTCCACCACCCACATGGAGCGATACCGCCTTACAAGCCTCATGGGTACAACATGCCGATGCTAAAAAATTGCCGCATCGCCCACGTTTTGCTGCTGACCCAATGAATTTGTTTATTGTGGTTGAGGCGGGCGATCATGCGGTCAGTATTCTGGATGGCGACAAATTAGAGCCGATTCACCGTTTTCCTAGCCGTTATGCCCTGCATGGCGGCCCCAAATTTAGCCCCGATGGGCGTTTTGTCTATTTTGCCTCGCGTGATGGCTGGATTAGCAAATACGACATTTGGAATTTGACGCTGATTAGCGAAGTGCGGGCAGGTTTGAATACGCGCAATCTCGCCGTATCTAGCGATGGCAAAGTCATTGCTGTGGCTAATTATTTGCCAAATAGTTTGGTGTTATTGGATAGCGATTTGCACCTGATTAAAACCATTCCTGCTGCGACCTTAGACGGTAAACAAAGCTCGCGGATTTCTGCTGTTTATGATGCCGCGCCACGCCGTAGCTTTGTTGCCGCGATGAAAGACATTCCCGAACTGTGGGAAGTTAGCTACGACAGCCAAGCTGCACCGGTATTTGATGGTTTTGTGCATGATTACAAAATGGGCGAAGGCTTAGGTAAACCGGGCTATCTCTATCCTCGGCGTACTCAGTTAGAGGCGGTGTTGGATGATTTCTATTTTGACCAAAGCTATGCCTATGTGATGGGAACAAGCCGCGAAGCAGCGCAGGATGGCAGTAATGGGCAAGTGATTAACCTTGATGTACAAAAAAGAGTTGCCAGCCTGAATGTACCGGGAATGCCACATTTGGGCTCAGGGATTACGTGGACATGGCAAGGCCGCCCCGTGATGGCAACCCCCAATCTGCAACAAGGCTTGTTAAGCATTATCGACATGCAAACATGGCAAACCCAAAAAACGATTGCAACCGCTGGAGCTGGTTTCTTCTTACGTAGCCATGAAAAATCGCCCTATGCGTGGTTCGATGCCATGATGAGTCCGGCGCGTGACACCTTGTACGTTTTAGATAAACAAACGCTCAACATCGTCGCCAGCCCGCGCCCCAACCCCGGCAAAACCCTTGCCCACGTTGAATTTACCCGCGATGGGCGTTATGTCCTTGCCAGTTTGTGGGAGCGTAAAGCCCAAGGTGGGGCGATCATTGTCTTTGATGCCAACACCTTCGCCGAAGTCAAACGTTTGCCAATGGATAAACCCGTTGGCAAATACAATCTGCACAACAAAATCACCCGTTCCGAGGGCACGAGTCATTAGTGTTATGAGTTTTAGACATTCTTTAGCCATTCTTTAGCTATTCCGTCCCATGAGCTGCGTATACAACTGCGGCAACCGCAGTGGTAGTTCGTTGGGATGGGTGACGATGGCGTAGCCTTTTGTGCCAAAGAGATGTGGCAAATACGCCCCGGCTTCGCGATCGATGGTGACGCAAAACGGGGTTAAGCCAAGCTGTTTTGCTTCAATAACCGCCATGCGCGTATCTTCAATGCCATAACGGCTATCGTATTGGTCTAAATCATTCGGTTTGCCGTCGGAAAGTAAGAGCAATAAGCGTCGTTGTTGCCCTTGCTCACACAAAATCCGCGTGGCTTGGCGAATGGCTGCACCAATCCGAGTGTAATAACCGGGCTTGATCGCCATAATCCGCCCGCGTGCTATGTCGTTATAGGCCGCCGCAAAATCTTTCAAAATATGAAAACGCACATGCTGGCGTTTGACCGACGAAAAGCCATACACCGCAAACGGATCACCGCTGGCACTTAAGGCTTCACAAAACAGCAACACCGCTTCCCGAATCACATCAATCACGCGGTGCGTGTTGTTGATCCAACTATCGGTGGATAAAGACAAATCTGCCAACAACAAACAGGCCAATTCCCGTTCACGCGGCAAGCGGGCGCGATACAAACCACTATCGGCAACCGTGCCATTATGCCGCTCTGTCCATTGCCGCACACAAGCATCTAAATCAATCTCTTCGCCGTCATGTTGCCCAGTGCGCCAGCGACGTTGCCCCAGCAAGGCAGCAAAACGTTGGCGTAATTGTTTAGCACTATGGCGTAACGCTGGCGGTAAGGCTTGCGCCACGGCTTGCTCGGCAAGCATGGGCTGCACCCGGCAATGATTCGGCTGCAAGCACAACTTTTGGTAATCCCATTCGGGCAAGGGCAAGCCATCGCCAAGGTATAAATCATCAGCAGCAGGTGATGGCAAATCGAGGTCAAATTTCACCTTGTTCTTACTGCTTTGCCCGCCGCGTGCCAAGCTCAAATGATCCATATCCTCCGCCGTGCGCCGGGCATCGGGGGCAGGCTCGTCATCTAGGGCGCGGTTAATGCGCAAATACTCGCCCCATGTCGGCAAACCTTCGGCACGGAAGGGCAGAATAATCGGCGATTTCGGCGTTGGTAATTCCACCCGTTCACTGCGCAACAACCGCTCACCAAGGCTATTTTCTTTGGCGGATTCAGCAGCATTATCCTCAGGATTTTCTGCCGCTGCCGTCGGGGTAGTCCCAGCATACAAATTATCGCCCACTGGAGCTAACCAAAGCGGTACGGGTTGCGGGGCATAGTTGGTTTTTGCGTCCGTTTTTGCCCCTTCCGGCAAAACATGCGCCTGTTCGGGCTGTTGCAATGCAGCTTGAATCACGGCCTCCACTGCCGCTTCGCTTGGGGGCAAACTGTCTGGGCGGGGGCGTTGCGCAAGATGCAAGGCCACTAAACGCCGATACACCCCCGCCAAACCGGGAAACGCCGCAAACACTGCCATACTGGCCTGTTGATTACGTGCCAACCACGGGGCATGGGGCGCGACATCACACCCGGCAAGGGCGGTGAGCCACAGGTATAAATCGGCATTGTCATTTTTTTCGGGGAAACAGGCCAAGGTCGCGGGCAGGCGTAAGGCCGTTTCGCTGATTTCGGTTAAGGCGTATTTCTCACCCACCCCCGCGACTCGTGCCAACCAATGCCGCCGCGCTTGATGCTTAAGCTCTGCCGCCCCACCCAACTTCAAACCGGGATCACCACCAAAGGCGCGATATAACAGCCCTAAACGCGGGGCAATGTCGTGTAAATGCACTGCCGCTGCTGGGTAAGTTTGCTGGGCAGCGCGCGTGATCCAACGATCCCATAATTTGCCAACGCTTTCTTCCATTGTCGCTTTCTTCCGTCCTGCGTCCTGATCCGCTGCTTATCTTGTGCTCAGCCCATGAGCTAGGCAAACACGGCGCGAACCACGTCCATTAAGGCTGCTGCGGTTTCAGCCTCGTCGGTCAAACTATCGACAATCGCCACTTGGCAGGCCAATTGTGGCGTTAAACCGGCTTGGATCAAGGTCGCGGCATAAATCAGCAAGCGCGTAGACGCGGCTTCTTCTAAATCTTGGGCTTGCAAGCTGCGTAAGGCTTTTGCCAACTTCACCAACCGCTCGGCCTGCGCCACGGCAATCCCCGTTTCTTGGCAAATAATCGCCGCTTCTTGCGCCGCTTGTGGAAAGTCAAAGGTCAGGCTCACAAAGCGTTGCCGCGTCGATGGTTTCAGGCTTTTTAATAAATTTTGATAGCCGGGGTTATACGACACCACCAACATAAAACCGGGCGGAGCTTGCAAAATTTCGCCCGTGCGATCAATCGGCAAAACGCGCCGATCATCCGCCAAAGGATGCAGTACCACGGTCGTATCTTTCCGTGCCTCCACCACTTCATCCAAATAACACATCCCGCCGCTACGCACCGCCCGCGTTAAAGGCCCATCGTTCCACACCGTGCCTTCATGCGTAATCAAATGCCGCCCCACCAAATCCGCTGCCGACAAATCATCATGACAAGCCACGGTAAATAACGGCAGTCCCAAACGTGCCGCCATATGCGCGACAAAGCGCGATTTCCCACACCCCGTCGGCCCCTTAATCAGCACCGGTAACTGCTTCTGCCACGCCAATTCAAAAATCTCCACCTCTCGCCCCGCCGCCGTATACCCCGGCACATCCTGCCCCAAATCACGCATCACATTCCCCCAAAAAAATTCCCCCCAAGCCTACAAATCTCCACCCAGAAAGGCTTTGATTTAAATAAAAAACAAAAGAAGCAAAAAACCACCCCCGCCAGTACATACCGTGGCGGGGGTGGTTTTTATTTGGTCTATAGCTTAATTAGGCAGGTATAACGTTGCTTGTAGAGTGATTTTAGGTTTGGTCTGTTATTTTTCGCTCGCTTGGAACTGCCCAAGTTCTTCAAAGCGAGTGATCAGAATGTGCATTTCAGTGCTGGGGTTAAATTCCTGTTCTTCGTTAGCACGTTGGAGAAGGCGAGCGGCACGGGCGCGGGTGCGGGTGCGGGCACATTTGCGCGAACCGCC
>CAZOBT010000065.1:0-10635 GCA_964578025.1 uncultured Rhodocyclaceae bacterium
GCCGATGATAGTGCACTTCCGTGTGTGAAAGTAGGTCACCGCCAGGCCCTTAATTAAAAAAAGCCCTTCAGGAAACTGAAGGGCTTTTTTGTTTTGTGCTTTATTGTGCATTCTGTGTTACAATGACAAAGGCGGGTCTCCCCGCATTGCAGTTTGGTCAATCTGGTCAGGTCTGGAAAGAAGCAGCCACAGCCAAATACTGTAAGTGCCGGGGTTTGGGCTCGCCTTTCTTTTTCTAGATGGCGTTGCTCAAATACTCAATGAGTTATCAAGTATTAGCTCGAAAATGGCGGCCTCGAACTTTCTCTACTCTTGTTGGGCAAGAGCATGTAGTGAAGGCATTAACTCATGCATTGAGGCAGCAACGTCTACACCACGCCTATCTGTTTACAGGAACACGAGGTGTTGGTAAGACTACCATGGCGAGAATTCTTGCCAAATGTCTGAATTGTGAAGTCGGCATTACTGATACGCCTTGTGGTGTTTGTGATGCATGTCGTGAAATTGACTCAGGTCGGTTTGTTGACATGCTAGAGATTGATGCAGCAACAAACACTAAGGTTGATGAGATGCGTTTATTGCTTGAAAACGCAATCTATGCGCCTACAAAAGGTCGCTTTAAAATCTATGTAATTGACGAAGTACATATGCTCTCTAACTCAGCATTTAATGCTATGTTGAAGACTCTAGAAGAGCCACCTGAACATGTCAAATTCATTTTGGCAACAACAGACCCCCAAAAAATCCCGGTTACTGTTTTATCTCGTTGTTTGCAACTTAATCTTAAACCGATGCCCAAACAGGCCATCGTTGAGCACTTAACCCATATTTTGCAAACGGAAGATGTTGCCTTTGAGACATCGGCTTTGCAATTATTAGCGCAAGAAGCTAAAGGAAGTATGCGAGATGCTTTATCTTTATTGGATCAAAGTATTGCGCATGGGGCTGGTACGCTATCAGCTAATTCTGTCGCTGCCATGTTAGGAGTAGCGGATACAACCACTGTATTGGGTATTTTCTTTCGGCTGTGTTCCGGTGAGTTACATGCCTTATTAGAACATGTGCATAATTTTGCGTGTAATGGTATTTCTCCGCGTGTTGTTTTGGGAGAAATGGCCTCTTTACTTGTTAACTTACAGATTTTTCAGTTAACCAACTCACTTCAATATGAACAACAGGAGTTGGTAGAGAAACTTCCAGAGTTAGCTTCTTTGCTTTCAGCAGAGGAGGTTCAACTTTGGTATCAGATTGTGGTACAGGGTATTAAGGAAGTACAGTCGTTACCTGATGAGTATGCTGGCTTTTTGATGATTTTGCTACGTATGGCAGCCTTTATACAAGAACCTACAAAGCCACAAAAATCTTTAGTATCAGTTGCTAGACATCAACTTAAAGGGGGGCAGCCAACCGTTGGCTTGGAAAATCAACGTATTCGAACAAAAGAAGAAAACCTCCACTATTCGGATATTTCATCACAATCATCACCTAGTGTAGAACAAGCTATTATCGAATCACGTCCAGCGAATGACGGCTTGCATCTAGGCGGTGAGAATGCTAATTGGTCAATGATAATTGAAAGCTTGCAGCTTTCTGGTATGGCGAAATCATTAGTGCAGCATTGTGAGTTACTTCAAATCGATACCGCACTATGTGTTCTGCGTTTAGACCACAAATTCAAGCATTTACTTGTAGGTAGTACCGAAGAGAGGGTATTACAGGCTCTACGCCAGTGTTATGGCAATACGATTAAACTGAAGATTGTTCAAGGTGACGTTACGGGAGTAACGCCTGTGCAGTTGGTTGAACAAAAAAAGGCGGCAGATTTAGATCAAGCGACTAGTGCAATTCAGCAGGATAGTTTTGTTTTATCAATGATGAAAGAGTTTGATGCACACCTGACAGAGGTGTTGCCTATTGACTCGACTCTAAATTAGCCATCTATTAGGCAGAAAGGGACAGTTTATGTTGAAGGGTGGTTTAGCGGGCTTGATGAAACAAGCCCAAGCCATGCAGGAAAATATGCGTAAAGCACAGGAGCAGCTTGCAGGCATAGAGGTAGAAGGACAAGCTGGTGCAGGCATGGTAAAGATTGTGATGAATTGTGGTCATGAAGTTCGTCGCATCACCATTGACCCCAGTGTTATGGATGACAAAGAGATGCTGGAGGATTTGCTTGCAGCTGCAATCAATGACGTAATGCGTCGTGTCGATGAGGTGAGTAAAGAAAAAATGTCAGGCTTTACCGCTGGCCTGAACTTACCTCCAGGCATGAAGTTACCCTTTTAACTCCTTGTCATGTTCCCCCCAGCACTTGACTCCTTGATCAAGGCGTTGCGCTGCTTGCCGGGCGTTGGGCCAAAATCGGCACAACGCATGGCTTATTATTTGTTGCAGAAGGAACGTAAGGGCGCGTTGACGTTAGCTAGCACGCTGACGCACGCGCTCGAAGTATTACAACATTGTCGCTTATGTAATAACTTTTCTGAGACTGAGGTCTGCGAACTTTGCACGTCAGTAAAAGACCGTGATGCACATGTGTTGTGTGTCGTTGAAAGCTCTGTTGATATGAACATGATGGAGCTGTCTCATGCTTATCATGGGCTGTATTTTATTTTGATGGGGCGTTTATCTCCGCTTGACGGCATGGGATCTCGCGACATTGCGGTAGAAAAACTATTACGTCGAGTTGAGGATGGAAATATTCGAGAAGTGATTTTGGCGACAAACTTCACGAATGAGGGCGAAGTGACTGCTCACTATATTGGTAGCCTTTTAAAAACAAGAGGGATTAAAGTTTCTCGGATTGCAAGAGGCATACCCGTTGGTGGAGAGTTGGAGTTCGTTGATAGTGGTACATTGGCACAAGCAGTGCGCGAGCGGCGAGAGGTTGCCTAGACAGTCTCTTCTTGCTGGCTTCTATCAGTTTCAGCCTTGTCGTATAATCGGCGGGTTTAGTTCGTCAGATTTATTTTGTTAGGGATCAGCACTATGAGCAATCAAGAAAAAGTGGACTGTGGAAGGCGGCGGCTAATCGTCGCAACTGCAGCCGTGGGGGGCGTGGGTGCATTAGCAACACTCGTACCTTTCGTTTCTAGCATGCTGCCTTCAGAGCGTGCAAAAGCGGCTGGAGCTCCAGTTGAAGCCGACATCAGTAAGCTTGAACCGGGTCAGATGATGACGGTTGAATGGCGTGGCAAGCCAGTTTGGATTATCCACCGCAATAAAGAAATGTTGGATACCTTGCCGAAGTTGGCGGATGCAGTTGCTGATCCTAAGTCAGCTAAAGATCAACAGCCCGAGTACTGCCGTAATGAGCATCGTTCTATCAAACCAGAAATTATGGTTGCTGTAGGTATTTGTACTCACCTTGGCTGCTCTCCTTCTTCAAAGTTTAAGCATGGTGCAGAAGAAGGGATGTCTGGTGATTGGCTAGGTGGTTTCTTGTGCCCCTGCCACGGTTCTACCTTTGACTTTGCTGGTCGTGTCTTTAAGGCGAAGCCTGCACCAACTAACCTTGAGGTGCCTCCACATGTGTATTTGTCTGATACACGTATCCTCATCGGTGAAGATAAGAAGGGAGCGTAATCATGGCTGGTGGAACTTTTGAAAAGTACAAGTCCGACGGTAGCCTCCAAGGCAACGTTTTGGAGTGGGTTGATGCACGTTTCCCTGCCACTGCAATGTGGAAGGGACATTTGTCTGAATACTATGCGCCTAAGAACTTTAACTTCTGGTATTTCTTTGGCTCATTAGCCTTGTTGGTGTTAGTGATTCAGATCGTGACCGGTATTTTCTTGGTCATGCACTTTAAACCTGATGCCGCATTGAATGCGAATGGTGTTCCGGTTGCTTTTGCTTCCGTTGAATACATCATGCGTGATGTGCCATGGGGCTGGTTGATTCGTTATATGCATTCCACCGGGGCTTCTGCCTTCTTCATTGTGGTTTATTTGCATATGTTCCGTGGGTTGCTATACGGCTCTTATCGTAAGCCCCGTGAGTTGATCTGGTTGTTTGGTGTTGGTATCTTCTTGGCTCTGATGGGCGAAGCTTTCTTCGGCTACCTCTTACCTTGGGGACAAATGTCTTTCTGGGGAGCGCAAGTTATTGTTAACTTGTTCTCTGCGATTCCCGTGATTGGTCCAGATTTGTCCATCTGGTTGCGTGGTGATTTCGTTGTTGGTGATGCAACGCTGAACCGCTTCTTCTCCTTCCACGTTATTGCTATGCCTTTAGTTCTTTTAGGCTTAGTTGCTGCCCACATTCTTGCGTTGCATGAAGTTGGCTCCAATAACCCGGATGGTGTCGAAATCAAGAAGCACAAAGACGCAAACGGCATCCCCTTGGATGGCATTCCTTTTCATCCTTACTACACCGTGAAAGACATCCTTGGTGTTGTTGTCTTCTTGATGGTGTTCTCTGCTGTGGTGTTCTTTGCACCAGAAGGTGGTGGTTACTTCTTAGAAACCCCTAACTTCTACCCTGCTGACCCACTGAAGACTCCTCCGCACATTGCACCTGTTTGGTATTTCACACCTTTCTACTCCATCTTACGTGCGATGGTGTGGAACTTCTTCTGGGTTGATGCCAAGTTCTGGGGTGTGGTGGCAATGGGTGCATCTGTCGTAATCATCGCTTTCTTGCCTTGGTTAGATCGTTCTCCCGTTAAGTCGATCCGTTATCGTGGTCCGATCTATAAGACCATGCTGACTATCTTTGTGATCTGCTTCTTTATCCTTGGCTACTTGGGTACGCAATCTCCCTCTTTCTGGGGCGAGAAGATTTCTCAAGTTTGCTCTGTCTTCTACTTTGGTTTCTTCTTGGGGATGCCTTGGTGGTCACGTATGGACAAGTTCAAGCCAGAGCCCGACCGGGTCACTATGTAATTGAGGATGCTCAACATGAAAAAATTCCTGATGGCATTACTCTTCGCCCCTCTCACTGCCTTGGCTAGTGGTGCAGCCCTGCATTTGGACAAAGCTCCAGATGTGCAAGGTGACAAGGCAGCATTACAAAATGGTGCGAAGCTGTTTGTAAACTACTGTTTGAACTGTCACGGTGCGTCTTATCTCCGTTACAACCGCTTGACCGAACTTGGCTTAACTAAACAGCAAGTTGAAGAAAACTTGATGTTTACAGCGGAAAAGATTGGTGAGCCAATGCGTGTTGCCATTCGTGCTGATGAAGCACGTAAATGGTTTGGTGCAACCCCTCCTGACTTAACCATCATTGCGCGTGCCCGTGCTTCTGAATACGGTTCTGGTGCAGATTGGTTGTACACCTACTTGCGTTCTTTCTACCGTGATCCAAATCGTCCAACCGGTTGGAACAATGTCGTGTTTGAAAACGTTGGTATGCCGCACATCCTGTATGAACTGCAAGGTCAGCAAGTACTCCATGTTGAAAAAGACAAGGATGGTCACGAGCACAAGTCTTTGAAGTTAGAAGTTCCTGGCCAGTTAAGTCCTGCTGATTATGACAAGCAAGTTGGTGATTTAGTCGGCTTCTTAGTGTGGGCAGCAGAACCTACCGCTGGTTTGCGTAAGCAGCTGGGTGTTGCCGTGCTGATCTTCTTGGCGGGTCTCTTCGTTGTGGCTTATGCACTGAAGAAAGAGTTCTGGAAAGACATTCACTAAGTTTGTCTTAATGTAAGTACGGCATCGCCAATATAGCAATATGTTGGCGATGCCGAATCCTTTTGGGGATACACCTTTATCATGATGAATTTGTATTCGGGCACAACATGCCCTTTTAGCCATCGTTGCCGTATTGTTCTTTACGAAAAGGGCATGGATTTTCAGGTGATTGATGTTGATATGTTCAACAAACCTGAAGATTTAGCGGTTATCAATCCACATAATCGCGTTCCTGTATTGGTTGAGCGTGATTTGATTCTGTATGAACCTAATATCATCAATGAATATATTGATGAGCGTTTCCCACATCCACAACTAATGCCTGCTGATCCAATTATGCGTGCTCGCGCCCGCCAGTTATTGATTGGCATGGAACGCGAAATTTTTGTGCATATGGAGCCATTAGAGAAAAACCTCAAAACGGCTGATAAGGCACGCCAAGAAATCCGTAACCGTCTAACTGAATTAGTGCCGATTTTTAGCAAGCAAAAATTCATGATGGGTGAAGATTTTTCCATGCTGGATGTAGCAATCGCTCCCTTGTTGTGGCGTTTGGATCATTATGGAATTGATCTTGGTAAGAACTCTGCTCCGTTAATGAAATATGCGGAACGTATTTTTAGCCGCCAAGGTTTTATTGAAGCATTGACCCCTTCTGAAAAGGTGATGCGCAAGTAAACCAATTACAGCGTTGCTTGTGCCTGCAACTTTGCGGAATAGGCCAGACACTTCAATTTTTGATGTGGCTGGCCTTTGTTTTTTGCAACAGCAAATAGTGTGAAGAAGATAGAGACTGATATGGAATCAACAAGCTCAACAAAACCTTATTTATTACGTGCCATTTGGGAATGGTGTGCTGATAACAACCTAACCCCTTATTTGGCTGTTGTCGTCGACAAGTACACTCGTGTTCCTCCTGAATTTGTGCGGGATGGGCGCATTGTTCTTAATATTGGTGATTCGGCAACTAACCGGCTACAAATGGGTAATGATTTTGTCCAGTTCCAGGCGCGTTTTTCCGGGGTTGTACGTGATCTCTCCATTCCAATCAATGCAGTGGAGGGAATTTTTGCTAAGGAAACAGGAGAAGGCTTGTCTTTTGAGGTTGAGCCTTACGAACTAAGCAGTGAGGAAGAGGCCAAGGCTTCCGAGCCAGCAACGGCTGCACCTGTGGCTACAGAAACAAACGGGGCAGAGGTGGCGGGGAACAAAGTAACTCCTTTCAAACGTCCTTCACATTTACAAGTCGTTAAATAAAACTGGCAAAACAGCTCGTTGATCTCCTTGTTAAGCTCGTAAAATAAGGGAGGCTATCCATCAGCCTTTGTTTTACGAGCTTTGTTTCATACGGATCACTATATTTGTCACTATTTTGTGTGACTTGATATTGCAACCTATTGTTGTTATGGCAGATTATTTGCCTTTTAAAACAAGGAGGTGTGAGCAGTGACTGCCATTACACAACTTCTTCCTCTACTTGCACAGCAAGACCAACAAGCTTTGTTAGAGTTTGGTAATACTACCTTGGAACGTGTGTCGAGGGGGCAAAGTCTAAGTCAGGTTCTGGATTTCATTGTGTGCAACATAGAAGCCAAGATGCCAGAAATACGTTGTTCGATCTTGCTGCTTGATCCAAAAACACAATCGCTTTACCACGCAGCTGCGCCAAATTTGCCAGAGAGCTATCACCGTTTGATTAATGGCGTGCAAATTGGTGCGGATGTTGGTTCATGTGGTACAGCGGCTTATTTGCGTATTCCTGTTTTATCCACAGACATTGCCAGCGATCCTTTGTGGTTAAAGTATCAAGAATTGGCGGCTACCTATCATCTTGGGGCGTGTTGGTCATCACCAGTACTGTCTACACAGGGCGATGTATTAGGTACGTTTGCTGTTTATTGGCGTGAAGCATTAACCGGTGATTTACCAGTAGAGTTACAAACTTACATTGCTACCGCCACATTATTGGTAGCGATTGTCCTTGAGCGTACACAGCGGGAACAGGCATTAACTGATGCACAACAACACTTACAACAGCAAGTTGATGAATTACGTCGTTGGCAACAAGTGATGTTAAATCGTGAAAAGCGGGTACTGGAGTTAAAGGCCGAAGTGAATTTACTCTTGCTGGAACAAGGAAAACCACCGCGTTATACCTATACTGTGACAACGACTGCCTTGAATGAACATAAGCCATGAGTTTTTGCCGCTACCTATGTCGTTGTCTTGCTTATTTGAGTTTACTTTTCGTCTTAGTAGATAGTTCGGTTTTTGCTGCACAGGTAGGAGAGCAACCATTGCGCGTCGTGATGGATGACAACTATCCTCCTTATGTTTTTCGTGACAATGCAGGACAATTGAAGGGATATTTGCCCGACTTATGGGCAATTTGGCAACAAAAAACGGGGATTCCTGTTGTCTTACAAGCAGGTGATTGGAGTGACGGATTGCGTCATTTCAGTGATGGTGATGCGGATGTAATTGATACAATCTTTCGCACGCCTGAACGCGATCAGGTGATGAGCTTTAGCCAGCCCTATGCCACCCTACGTGTGCCAATTTATGTCCATCGTAGTATTCAAGGCATTAATGACCTTAAAACCTTACGTGCCTTTTTGGTTGGTGTAAAAGAGGGCGACAACTGTGCTAATCGTTTAGAAAGTGCGGCAGTTGCTCGCCTACAAACCTATGCAAGTTACGAGAAAATTATTGAAGCGGCTATCCAAGGGGAAATCCGTGTTTTTTGCTTGGATGAACCTCCGGCAAATTTTCTACTTGCCCGCGAAAATCTCAGCGAAGAGTATCGCCAAGCATTTTTGCTTTACGAGGGAAAATTCCATCGTGCAGTACATAAAGACCAAAGTGAGTTACTGTCACAGGTCGAAAACGGTTTTGCTGCCATTAGTCAGGAGCAATACGCTGATTTGCAACAGAAATGGTTACCCAAAGGCCAAGGCCAAATTGCGTGGTGGGAAAGTCCGATTACCTATGTTGTCTTGACCTTATTATTGCTTGGTTTGTTAATGCTCTTGTGGAATTTGAGCCTACATGCACAAGTCGTGAAGCGCACCCGTGAGTTGGCAGAGGGTAAGGCGTTCCTTGAAGCGATTATTGAGGGGATGGAGGCATTTGTTTTTATTAAAGATGCTAACTATCGTTATCGCTTTGTAAACCAAGCGACTAGTAAGGTGTTTGGACAAGCGGCAGCGGATATTGTGGGCAAAGATGACACCGCTTTTTTTGCACCAGAATCGGTGGAGGTTTTACGAAATATTGATCGGCGGGTGATTGAACTTGGTGAGGATGTGCGCCTAGTTGAACAACAGCTTAATTTTGCCCAAGGCAAGCAGCGCAGCTTTCTGGCAGTCAAAACCCCAATGCGCGATGCCGATGGTCAGATTATTGGCCTCTTAGGGGTGTCTACCGATATTACGAAGCAGCAAGAACAAGAACAGCGTTTGCGTGATTTAAGCAATGAATTAACCGCAACCTTGCAAGCATTACCTGATGTGTTGTTTGAGGTGGATGCTACAGGCCGCATTCTGACCATCTGGGCGAATGATGAAAAGCAGCTTGCCATACCAAAAGAGCAGGCGGTTGGTCGTTCTGTCCAAGAACTACTACCAGCAGCCAGTGCGCAAATTGTGTTACAGGCATTACAAGAAGCCGAAGTATACGGCGCGTCACATGGACAACGTTTGTTGCTCCCTCTACCAGAAGGCGCGACATGGTTTGAATTATCAACAGCCTTAAAGCCTGGCGAGCTTGAGCCTAAACGCTTTATGGTGTTGTCCCGTAATATTCAAGAACGGGTAAAAGCCCAAGAGGCCGCCGAAGCCGCACAAGCACGACTTGCTGAGCTATTAGAAGAAGCAGATCAAAATCGCCTAGTTTTGTTGAGTATGTTGGAAGATCAACAGCGCAGTGATGTGCAATTACGCAAGTTGTCGCAGGCCGTAGAGCAAAGCCCTGTTTCGGTTGTCATTACTAATATTAACGCTGAAATTGAGTATGTTAACCAAGCGATGACCCAAGTAACGGGTTATACCGTGGCAGAATTGTTGGGGCAAAATCCTCGTGTCTTGCAATCTGGCTTAACCTCACCAGAAGTCTTTACAGCGATGTGGGACAAACTTGCCAATGGCGAAATTTGGTCAGGGCAACTCATTAACAAACGCAAAAATGGCGAGATTTATTACGAACACGCCACCATTGCGCCGATTCGCCAAGATGATGGCAGAGTTGAGCATTATTTAGCGGTAAAACAAGACATTACCGACAAAAAACGTTTGGGCGAAGAGCTGGATCACTATCGTCAGCACTTAGAAGAGCTAGTTGAATTGCGCACCAAACAATTAGCTGAGGCTAAGCAAGTCGCGGAAGTGGCGAATCGTGCGAAAAGTGCTTTCCTTGCGAATATGAGCCATGAAATTCGCACACCAATGAATGCCATTATCGGTCTGACGCATCTACTGCAACGCAGTATCCAAGAGCCTGAGCAGCAAGAAAAAATCCGCAAAATCCGACAATCTGCCGATCATTTATTGGCAATTATTAACGACATTCTTGATCTCTCGAAGATTGAAGCGGGCAAGCTAGAACTGGAAACTTTAGACTTTAACTTGCCTAGTTTGTGTGAGCGGGTGCTCTCATTAATTCATGAACGAGCAGAAGCCAAGGGCTTGAATTTGCACCTTGCCCCGTTATCCCCCGATCTACAACATTTACAACTGTGTGGTGATGCGACGCGTTTGAGCCAAGCCTTATTGAACTATCTCGGTAATGCGATCAAGTTCACCGAACAAGGGGAAATCGTTTTAGAGGTGACAGTGATTGAGTCTGAAGCACGCCATTCCGCTGCCCAGATCATGTTACGTTTTGCAGTGACGGATACTGGGATTGGTATCGCGCCTGAAGCACAGCAACGCTTATTTACCGCCTTTGAACAAGCAGATAATTCTACGACCCGCTTATATGGAGGCACGGGTTTAGGTTTAGC
>CAZOBT010000066.1:0-10530 GCA_964578025.1 uncultured Rhodocyclaceae bacterium
CCAATAAAATCTGCGCCAATAATAAAGGCTTGGGCTAAACCATCTGGGCTAGGTTGCACGGCATAGCTGAGGTGAATTCCCCATTGACTGCCATCACCCAACAGCTGCGAAAAACGTGGCGTATCTTGTGGCGTAGAGATAATTAAGATGTCACGAATCCCCGCCAACATTAGGGTTGTCAGGGGGTAATAGATCATTGGCTTATCAAAGATCGGCAATAACTGCTTAGAAACGGCCAGAGTGGCTGGATACAAACGGGTACCAGAGCCACCAGCAAGAATAATTCCCTTACGCATAAATTAGTTGCTCCAACAAATGGAAACCAAAACAAAAGCAATAATAAAAACAACAATAAGTGTCGCTAAAGATGTCGCGACAGCGTTATAAAAGTTGCTGCAATACATGCCGTAGGCCACTCTGCCAATCCGGTAAATGTAGGCCAAAGGTTTGGCGTAATTTGCTGGTGTCTAAGCGCGAGTTAGCGGGACGTGGAGCGGGTACGGGGTAATCTGCCGTCGTAATCGCCTTGATCTGCGTGCTACTCAATTTCAGGGGTTTGCCTGCGGCGGTGGCGGCATCAATCACTGTACGCGCATAGTCACACCAATTCGTTTCGCCCGCTGCAACCAAATGGTATAAGCCCCACGGAAAATCATGCCCTTGCTCGGCCTGTTTGCCCTGTTCTTGTTGTAAATACTGTGCCAAGACTTGTGCTGTCACATCGGCTAATAAAGCGGCGGATGTGGGTGCGCCGAATTGGTCGGCTACGACGTTTAAGCTGTCGCGCTCACCTGCCAGACGTAGCATTGTTTTGGCAAAATTGCCGCCATGTGCGCCAAAGACCCAACTGGTGCGGAAGATCAAATGCTGTGCCAATTTGGCTTGGACTTCTTGCTCACCAAGCAATTTGGTTTTGCCATAGACGCTTTGTGGGTTAGTCACATCGTCTTCGCGATAAGGGCAGTTAGCTGTGCCGTCAAAGACATAATCGGTTGAATAATGCACAAGGATCGCCCCAAGCTTTGCCGCTTCTTCGGCAAAAATACCGGGGGCAATGCCGTTAATCGCCATTGCCAATTCGCTTTCACTTTCGGCCTTATCCACCGCCGTATAAGCAGCAGGATTCACAATAATTTGTGGTTGTACTGCGTGGACTAAAGCACGAATCGCTTGTGGGTCAGCGAGATCACATTCCGCCTGATCGACGGCAACGACCTCGCCCAAGGGGGCTAAGGCACGTTGCAACTCAAAACCAAGCTGCCCATTTTTGCCCGTTAATAAAAACTTCATGATGGATTCCTTGTGCTTCTTGAGTTCCTTGTATTCTTTATTTGCCTTTGCTGATAAGCCTAGGCTTTGTTGCTGTATTGCTGCCCAACCCATTCACGATAATTGCCGCTAGTCACGTTGTTGACCCACGTTTGATTATCTAAATACCACTGCACGGTTTTACGAATCCCGGTTTCAAAGGTTTCGGCAGGTTTCCAACCCAATTCACGCTCTAACTTAGTAGCATCAATCGCATACCGCCGATCATGTCCGGGGCGGTCTTGCACAAAGGTAATTTGCGTGGTGTACGACAAGCCATCATCGCGTGGTTGTAGTTCGTCCAGCATGGCACATAGAACGTGCACTACATCAAGGTTAGCTTTCTCATTCCAGCCACCAACGTTGTAGGTTTCGCCCAATTGCCCAGCGGCTAACACACGGCGAATCGCACTACAGTGGTCTTTCACATACAACCAATCACGAATCTGCTGGCCATCGCCATAAATCGGTAAAGGCTTACCAGCAAGCGCGTTGTGAATACACAGTGGGATCAATTTTTCTGGGAAATGATACGGGCCGTAATTGTTGGAGCAATTCGTGGTTAACACTGGCAAACCATAAGTATGGTGATACGCCCGTACCAAATGATCCGACGCGGCTTTACTGGCGGAATAAGGGCTGTTTGGCTCATAGCGATTGTCTTCACGGAAGGCGGGATCGCTCGGAGCTAAAGACCCATATACCTCATCGGTTGAAACATGTAAGAAGCGGAAATCAGCTTTGGTCTGATCGGGTAACTTGCCCCAATAAGCCCTTACTGCTTCTAACAAACGGAAGGTACCAACAATATTGGTCTGAATAAAATCTTCGGGGCCATGAATGGAACGGTCGACATGGCTTTCTGCGGCAAAATTAAGCACAGCGCGGGGTTGATGCGTCGTTAACAGTTCGGTGACAAGGTCAAAGTCACCAATATCGCCATGTACAAAAAGATGTTGTGGATTGCCTTGTAAGGTAGCCAGATTTTCTAAATTTCCAGCGTAGGTCAACTTATCGAGGTTAATAACGAGTTCGTCTTCTATGGCTAACCAGTCCAACACAAAGTTGCTACCAATGAACCCAGCACCGCCTGTTACAAGAATAGTCATGAATCTTTCCTCGAATGTCTCGGGCTAGATTATAGCCGAAATGGTTTTAAGTTCTTTCTGATACAGCCTCCTGTTGGTTTCTATAGTGTGTTTTCCGACAGGGTAAGCGTGAGTGGTCGTGGTAAAATAGCAAATTACCCGTAATTCAACCATCACTCTAAGTTCGTAATACCTTGGAACATAAGGGCATAGCGTAGGATAGGCACACAATATGGATCAATTCGCCAAAGAAACACTCCCAATTAGTCTCGAAGACGAAATGCGCCGTTCCTATCTCGACTACGCAATGAGCGTGATTGTCGGGCGCGCTTTGCCGGATGTGCGCGATGGCTTAAAGCCCGTGCATCGCCGCGTGTTGTATGCCATGCACGAATTGGGCAATGATTGGAACAAAGCCTACAAGAAATCGGCGCGGGTGGTGGGTGACGTGATCGGTAAATATCACCCACATGGTGATATCGCCGTCTATGACACGATTGTACGCATGGCGCAGCATTTCTCCTTGCGTTACATGCTAGTGGATGGGCAGGGTAACTTTGGCTCGGTTGACGGTGATAATGCAGCGGCAATGCGTTATACCGAAGTGCGTATGGCAAAGATCGGGCATGAATTGCTGGCCGATATTGACAAAGAAACGGTTGATTTTGGCCCTAACTATGATGGTTCTGAATCCGAACCTTTGGTTATGCCCGCCCGTATTCCCAATTTGCTCATCAATGGCTCCAGTGGCATTGCGGTGGGGATGGCGACGAATATTCCTCCCCATAATTTACGTGAAGTGACAGCCGGTTGTTTGGCCTTGTTAGCCAATCCTGAACTGAGCATTGAAGAGTTGCTGGAATACATTCCCGCCCCGGATTTCCCAACGGCTGGGATCATTTATGGCACGTCTGGGGTACGAGATGGTTATTTGACCGGGCGCGGTCGCGTGGTGATGCGCGCGAAAACGCATATTGAAGATTTGGATAAGGGGGGCAAGCAAGCCATTATCGTTGATGAGCTACCCTATCAAGTTAACAAAAAAAGCTTGCTGGAAAAGATTGCCGAGCTGGTTAACGAAAAACGCATCGAAGGCATTTCCCATATTCAGGATGAATCAGATAAATCTGGGATGCGTGTCGTTATCGAACTCAAACGCGGCGAAGTCCCTGAAGTTGTGCTGAATAATTTGTATAAGCAAACGCAATTACAAGACACTTTTGGTATGAATATGGTGGCCTTGGTCGATGGGCAACCGCGTTTATTGAATCTGAAGCAAATGCTGGAATGCTTCTTGGCACATCGTCGCGAAGTGGTCACACGGCGTACTGTATTTGAACTGCGCAAAGCGCGGGAGCGGGGGCATGTCTTAGAAGGTCTGGCAGTAGCGTTGTCGAATGTGGATGACATCATTGCCATTATCAAAGCCGCCCCTAGCCCGGTGGATGCGCGGCGTAATTTGTTAGAGCGTGTATGGCGTAGCCAAGTCGTTGAAGAGATGTTGCAACGTACCGCTGCCGATGCTTCACGCCCCGAAGGGCTTGCGCCTGAATATGGTTTTTCGGCAGCAGGGTATCGTTTGTCCGAAGCACAAACTCAAGCCATTTTGGAATTACGTCTGCAACGCTTAACGGGTTTAGAACAAGACAAAATCGTTGGCGAATATCGCGATGTAATGGCAAAAATCGCTGATCTGCTGGATATTTTGGCGCGTCCAGAACGGATTACCGAAATCATCAGCCAAGAGTTGACTGCGATTAGCGAGCAATTTGGCGATGGGCGGCGTTCCGAGATCATCCGTTATGCACAAGACTTAGGCATTGAAGATTTAATTACGCCACAAGACATGGTAGTCACCTTGTCACATACCGGCTATATTAAATCGCAGCCCTTGGCAGATTACAGTGCGCAACGGCGCGGCGGACGCGGTAAGCAAGCAGCGGCAATTAAAGATGATGATTTTGTCGATCAATTATTTGTTGCCAATACCCATGATTACCTGTTGTGCTTCTCCAATCGTGGGCAGATGTATTGGTTGAAAGTCTATGAAGTGCCGCAAGGTAGCCGCACTAGCCGAGGCAAGCCGATTGTGAATATGTTCCCCTTGGCAGAAGGGGAAAAAATCAATGCGATCTTGTCAGTGCGCGAGTTTGCCGAAGATCGTTATGTCTTCTTAGCAACCGTTGCCGGTACGGTGAAAAAGACCCCCTTATCCGCCTTCTCACGTCCGCGTGCCGCCGGGATTATTGCGGTGGATTTAGATGAAGGCGATTACCTGATTGGTGCAGCGATTACCTCTGGTAGCAGCGACATTATGTTGGTGTCTGACGGTGGGAAAGCCGTGTGGTTTGACGAAGAAGATGTGCGCCCAATGGGACGACAATCACGCGGGGTACGTGGGATGCGCCTCGCTGAAGGGCAACAGGTCATTGCCCTCTTAGTGGCGGAAGACACCAGTAAATCGGTGTTAGTTGCCACTGAAAATGGTTATGGCAAACGCACACCACTGACCGATTTCCGCCATTCGGGACGTGGGACGCAGGGTGTCAAAGCGATTGCCGAAAGCGAACGTAATGGCAAGATCGTTGCCGCCAAGCTGGTCACTGCCGACGATGAAATTATGTTGATTACCACAGGGGGCGTATTGATTCGCACCCGTGTTGCCGAAATCCGCGATATGGGACGCGCCACACAGGGCGTGACTTTAATTTCCTTGGATGACGGTGAGAAATTATCTGGTATGGAAAAAGTTGTCGATACCGATACCACTGATACCAATGAGGCTGGCGAAATTGGGGAACTTGAAGAGGCTCAGACAACCCAAGGCGACGACGTAAGCGCAAGCGATGCAAGCACAGGAGAATAAGCAAGATGACACAGCAAACCTTGAATGCGGGACGGGTCTGGAACTTTAGCGCGGGCCCTGCCACTTTGCCCGAAGCTGTTTTGGAACAGGTAAAGGCCGAGTTGTTGAATTGGCATGGTGCTGGTTGCGGGGTCATGGAAATGAGTCACCGGGGCAAAGAATTCACCAGCATTGCGCAACAAGCCGAAGCCGATTTGCGCGAATTGATGGCAATTCCTGCCAATTACAAGGTCTTGTTTTTACAAGGTGGTGCAACGCTGCAATTTGCGCAAATTCCCTTGAACTTGCTCGCGGGGAAATCGGCGGATTATTTAGTTACCGGGAGCTGGTCTAAGAAAGCCATTAAAGAAGCGCAACGCCTTGCCAGCCCCACTGTCGGTACGGTACGTAATGCAGGAAGTACCGAGGCTGATCGCTTTACCCGTTTCTTACGCGCTGATGAGTTGCAACTTGACCCAAATGCGGCCTACCTGCATGTCTGTACCAATGAGACGATTCATGGGGTTGAAGTCTTTGACGACGACTTTTTATTCCAACAAGCGGCAGGTGTGCCGATTGTGGCTGACATGAGTTCGCACATTTTGTCGCGTCCGGTCAAAGTTGAAAACTATGGCCTGATCTATGCCGGGGCGCAAAAGAACATTGGCCCTGCTGGGGTGACGGTGGTGATTATTCGTGAGGATTTATTAGGCAAAGCTGCCGCCACGCTTTCCAGTATGCCCACCCTATTGGATTATCAAGTCATGGTGGATAACGATTCGATGCTGAACACGCCGCCAACCTTTGCCATTTACATGGCAGGTTTAGTCTTCCAATGGTTGAAGGCGCAAGGGGGCTTGGCAGCGATGGAACAAGCAAATATGGCAAAAGCTGAATGCTTATATGCGGCGATTGCCGCCAGCAATGGCTTTTATTGCAACCCTGTGGCAGAAGCCGATCGCTCACGCATGAATGTGCCATTTACCTTGGCGCGGTCGGAATTAGATGCAGAATTTTTGAACGGGGCAAAAGCGGCGGGTTTGCTGGGCTTAAAAGGCCATAAATCAGTGGGTGGAATGCGCGCCTCCATCTATAACGCCATGCCTCTCGCTGGGGTACAAGCCTTGGCGGCGTATATGCAAGAATTTGCCGCAGCCCATTGATTTATCGCGTAGTTTTCTTCTTAATTTGACTTGAATTTGATTTGAACCGATTCGTATGAGCGACCCATTTCTCGCAGAACTCGCAGGCGTGCGCGCCGACATTGATAGCATTGATACCGAACTCCTGAACTTGCTCAATCGCCGGGCGCAGTGTGCGCAGAAAGTCGGAGAAATCAAAGTCAAATATGGGCAAGGTGGGCATATTTACCGCCCTGAGCGAGAAGCCCAAGTCTTGCGCCGTTTGC
Organism: uncultured Rhodocyclaceae bacterium; assembly: GCA_964578025.1. Classification (GTDB taxonomy): domain Bacteria; phylum Pseudomonadota; class Gammaproteobacteria; order Burkholderiales; family Rhodocyclaceae; genus CAZOBT01. The sequence continues at coordinate 6,650 of CAZOBT010000066.1, forward strand.
AAGACCTCAACCCCGGCCCTTTAAACAAAGACAGCGTCACTTTCTTCTTCCGTGAAGTAATGTCGGCCTGTTTGTCCTTAGAGCAGCCCTTGCGCATTGCTTGTTTAGGCCCCTCGGGGAGTTTTACCGAAATGGCGGCGATTAAGCAATTTGGTCATGCCGCCAATATGTTGCCACAAGCGACCATTGATGAATCCTTCCGCGCGGTTGAAGCGGGTCGGGCAGATTATGCCGTTGTCCCGGTAGAAAATTCGACGGGCGGCGCGGTTGGGCGCACCTTAGATTTACTGTTTAGTACGCCCTTATTGGTCTGTGGCGAAGTGGTGCTGCGGATTCAGCAGAATCTGCTCTCGAATTGCCCCGATGTTGCCAGCATCAAAAAGGTGTATTCGCACCCACAATCGTTGGCGCAATGTCATGAATGGCTAAATCGCCATTTGCCGCATGTCGAGCGAATTCCGGTCGATAGCAACTCCTTAGCGGCACAACATGCGGCGCAAGAAGCCGGTGTCGCCGCGATTGCGGGCAAAGCGGCAGGGGAGCGTTATGGCTTAACCGTGTTAGCTGCCAATATTGAAGACGAGCCAAATAACACCACGCGCTTTCTAGTCCTCGGGCGGCACGATGCTGGGCCATCTGGCAAAGATAAAACCTCTTTGATTATGTCGGCTCCGAATCGCACAGGTTCATTGCAAGAATTGCTGGCGGCATTTGCTGAAACGGGGGCATCGCTCACTCGTTTAGAGTCTCGCCCAGCACGGCATACCTTGTGGGAATATGTGTTTTACGTCGATGTCGAAGGCCATCGCGCCTTGCCGCCCTTGCAAGCTGCCTTAGAAAAACTCAGTGCGCGGGCGGCCTATTTGAAGGTTTTGGGGTCGTACCCCGTCGCGGTGTATTAACAGCGTATTTATTGAATTTCTCCATTTGCTTTATTTGGTCTGTAATTAGATAAAGCCGGATAGACATGCTTTATCAGCCATTTTTTAATTTGGTCTGTATTTTTAGCCTTTTTTAGGATACTGCTTATGCCCACTGCTGCCGCGACTTCCTTGCCCTATATTCGTGCCATTTCGCCTTATCAACCCGGCAAGCCAATTACGCAGTTGGCGCGGGAAATGGGTTTGCCCGTCGACCGTATTTTGAAACTGGCTTCCAATGAAAACCCCTTGGGCATGAGTCCCAAAGCGCGAGAAGCGGTAAACGCAGCGATTGCCGGGATTGAGCGTTATCCCGATCAATATGATTTGTTAGCCGCCTTGGCTGACCATGCCAAGGTAGCGATGTCACAAGTCGTGTTGGGCAATGGCTCAAACGATGTCTTGGACTTATTGGCACGGGTGTTTCTTGCCCCGGGTCGGTCGAGCGTCTTTTCGCAACATGCGTTTGCGGTTTATCCCTTGGCCACCCAATCGGTTGGGGCGGAATGTATCGCTGTTCCGGCACAGGCATTTGGGCATGATTTAGCCGCGATGCAAGCCGCGATTCGCCCCGATACGCGCATTGTGTGGATTGCCAATCCGAATAATCCAACGGGAACGTTCTTGCCGTGGGCAGAGGTAAAAGCGTTTTTACACAAGGTTCCCCGTGATGTCGTTGTGGTGTTAGACGAAGCCTATAACGAATACCTGCCTCCTGCTGAACGTTGCGATACCGCCGCATGGTTAGCCGAATTTCCTAATTTAGTGATTACCCGTACCTTCTCCAAAATCTATGGTTTGGCGGGTTTGCGTGTCGGTTACGCACTTGCCTCAGTGGAAATTGCCGATTTATTGAACCGAGTACGCCAACCGTTTAACATCAATAACCTTGCCTTGGCGGGTGCATTGGCAGCCTTGGGCGATAGCGAGTTTGTACAGCAAAGTTATGAATTAAACGCGGCAGGCATGGCACAACTCACAGCGGGTTTGACGGCCTTGGGTTTGGAATACATTCCCTCATCTGGGAATTTCATTGCCTTTAATGCCAAAGATGGCGCGGCGGTGAATCAGAAACTGCTGCAACAAGGGGTGATTGTGCGCCCGGTGGCGGGTTACGGAATGCCCGCCCATTTGCGCGTGACGATTGGCTCAGCGGCGGAAAATGCGCGTTTCCTTGAGGCATTAGCAAAGGCACTGTAATGGCAACAACGGCGAAATTCAAAAAAGTCGTTATTTACGGAGTCGGCCTAATTGGTGGCTCGTTTGCCTTGGGCTTAAAAGCGGCAGGCATGGTGGAGGAAGTCGTTGGTGTCGGGCGGCGGCTGAGTTCGCTACAAGAAGCGGTGCAACTTGGTCTGATTGACCGAATTGCCGATAGCACATACTCAGATGTGGCAGATGCTGATTTGGTCTTGTTAGCTACGCCCGTTGGGCAAATGCCCGAAATTTTTGCCAACATCGTGCCGCAGTTGGGCACACACACGATTGTCACTGATGCTGGCAGCACCAAAGGCGATGTGGTTGCCGCCGCACGAGCGGCCTTTGGCGACAAAATTGCCCAATTTGTCCCCGCGCATCCGATTGCCGGAGCAGAAAATAGTGGCCCCAGCGCGGCATGCGCTAATCTGTATCAAGGGCGCAAAGTGGTGATTACACCTTTGCCCGAAAACAGCGCGGCAGCCGTTGCCAGCGTCAAAGCCGCATGGGAAGCCAGCGGGGCGAATTTGTATGAACTTAGCCCCGAAAAGCACGATCAGGTCTTTGCGGCGGTGAGCCATTTGCCGCATTTGCTCTCGTTTGCTTTGGTGCATGATCTGGCGGTGCGGGACGATGCCGCCATCTTTTTTGATTTTGCCGCCTCTGGTTTTCGTGATTTCACCCGCATTGCCGCGAGCCATCCCGAAATGTGGCGCGATATTTGTCTCGCCAACCGCCTGTCTTTACTGGACGAATTGGGGCGGTATGAAGCCCAACTGCATGAATTACGTTTGGCCTTACAAGCGAATGATGCTCAGCGTTTAGAAGCGATTTTTGCCCTTGCCCGTACTGCGCGGCGTGATTGGGGCGCAGGAAAATAATGATGTCAATGTCAAATCAGTTAAACAAAGAATTGCATAAAGAATTTATAGATCTTCCACAAATGCTGTCTGCCAGTGGTAGTGTGCGCTTACCTGGCTCAAAAAGCATTTCTAACCGTGTCTTGCTCTTAGCGGCTCTGGCGGAGGGGACGACCGAGGTGCGTGATTTGCTGGCTTCGGACGATACGGAACGGATGTTAGAAGCCTTGCAAACCTTGGGCGTTGGCGTAAAGCCGCTGGGTGGGCAAGCTTGGGAAATTACCGGGTGCGCCGGTCAATTTGCGGTCAAAGAAGCGGATTTGTTCCTTGGTAATGCGGGTACGGCGTTTCGCCCCTTAACGGCGGCCTTGGCCTTGGCGGGGGGCAATTATCAGTTGCGTGGCGTGGCACGGATGCACGAACGCCCGATTGGCGATTTGGTCGATGCCTTACGCCAGCTTGGGGCGGACATTAACTATTTAGGCAACGAGGGCTATCCACCGCTGGCCTTACGTCCCGCCAAGTTACAGGCCGGGGGCGTGGTTAAAGTACGTGGTGATGTTTCAAGCCAATTCCTCACCGGCTTACTCATGGCCTTGCCGCTGACGGGGGTCGAAACGACCGTGGAAGTGCTGGGTGAGTTGATTTCCAAACCGTATATCGAAATTACCTTAGCGGTAATGGCGAAATTCGGGGTGGTGGTTGAGCGCGACGGTTGGCAACGTTTCCGTGTGCCAGCGGGTTGTGTCTATCGTTCGCCCGGTACAATCTATGTGGAAGGCGATGCCTCATCTGCCTCGTATTTCTTGGCCTTGGGGGCAATTGGCAGCAAGCAAGGCCGTGCGGTGCGCGTTGAAGGCGTGGGGCGAGATTCGATTCAAGGTGATGTCAAATTTGTCGATGC
>CAZOBT010000067.1:0-10502 GCA_964578025.1 uncultured Rhodocyclaceae bacterium
TTTTGCTCTGGATCAACATCAAGCAATAATACTTTATAGCCCATTCGCGCAAATGCCCCTGCTAAATGCGCCGCCACCGTTGTTTTACCTACCCCACCCTTAGAGGTAAATACCCCAAACCATTTATGTAAGGGTTTGCGAATAGGAATTGCCGGTTCTAATCTGCCATCGGTTTTTTCGTTACATACATAAAGTGCGATCTTGTTATTCGGGATTTGTTCTAAAAAAGCAAATACCTGTTCGCTATACCCATGCACCGAAACAAAACGCGCACATCCAGCAAATTCAGCCGCCGCCGGGGTTTCTAAAAACTCAAGGAGTTTTTTGACTTGATCAATACCCACTTTCTTTTTGGTATATAACTTGACCTGAATCGCTACCCGTTCGCCAAGCGGTGTGATTTCTGCGAGGTCGTAGTCTTTGTCCTGTTCCTCAGGTAACACTACAAGATAGCCATCGCCCTGTCGCCGGATTTGTCCGGCAATATGTTGTTTATATTCTTCTTGGGTTTCAGGAACGCGCCAGACCATGATTGCACCAATCACTTTTCTTAAAGAATGAAGAATTGTTGATTTTATACGTTATTACATCCCAAGATGCAGGGTGAATCAGGTGGCGACATGGCGAACATGGAAAGCGGGAAAGCGGGAAAGCGGGATTTTTCCCCTTTTTGATCTACATTACTTGTTCCTAATAGAGCTTCACCGCAATAATGCAGCCCCCTTGCTGCTTCTTTTGGCTTTTACGCTTCTTGATCCTTGCCATGACCAACACCCCCGAAACCTCGCCCACTACGTCCCGTCTGATTGATAAATATGGGCGGCATGTGACGTATGTACGGATGTCGATTACTGACCGTTGTGATTTCCGCTGTACCTATTGCATGGGCGAGGAGATGACGTTTTTGCCACGCTCGGCGGTGTTGAGTTTTGAAGAATGTCTGCGCCTCGGGAGGATTTTTACAGCACAGGGCGTAACTAAATTACGCATTACCGGCGGCGAACCTTTGGTGCGCAAAGATGCGATTTGGTTATTGCAACAACTCGCCGCCTTGCCCGGTTTGCAACAACTGGTGTTAACCACCAATGGTTCGCAACTCGAACGCTTTGCCACCAACTTAAAAGCCGCCGGGGTGAAACGCTTAAATGTCAGCGTCGATACGCTGAACTCCGAAGCCTTCCGCCGCATTACGCGCACTGGCAATTTAGAGCAGGTGTTACGCGGCCTCCAAGCCGCGAAAGCGGCAGGCTTTCAACGGACAAAGTTAAATGCGGTGATGATGCGCGGGGTCAATGAACATGAGTTGTTAGATTTGCTGCGCTTTGCCATTGCCGAAGGCTTTGATTTATCGCTGATCGAAGAAATGCCGCTTGGTGCGATTCATGGGCGAGAAAACACCTTCTATTCCTCGGATGAAGCCTTAGCTGTATTCCGCCAACATTTCACCTTAACCCCCACCGACGAAAGCAGCGGCGGCCCAGCGGCCTACTGGCGTATTCCCGGCACGGAGACCCGTTTAGGCTTTATTTCGCCGCATAGTCATAATTTCTGTGCAAGCTGCAATCGGGTACGCATTACCGCCCAAGGCGAGTTGTATCCCTGTCTAGGGCAAAACGATGCGGTCAATCTCTTGCCCTTATTGCGCGAGCACCCCAACGACGATGCCCCCGTCTTAGCCGCGATTCAGCAAAGCATGGGCTGGAAACCCGAAGGCCATGACTTTAACGCGCAATTACAACAGCCCCAAGTGGTGCGTTTTATGTCAATGACAGGCGGTTAAAAACTCAAGAGGTAACGCAACGCTTGAGTGGGAAAGAAAGCCTTTTTCCCCTTGGTTTATCATGCAGTTGCAGGCGTAGGCGTGCTATAGTCCCCGCCTATTTTTGCCATCCCCAACTCTTTGAGTTTTTTGTCTTGTGAAAACTTTTGACGTGTTAATTATTGGCAGTGGCCTTGCTGGTCAGTCTGCCGCATTGCGTTTGGCTGCCCATTGCCGTGTGGGTTTGGTCAGCAAACGTACCCTCGATGACAGTGCTTCGGCGTGGGCGCAAGGCGGTATTGCTGCCGTGTTAGATAGCCAAGATTCGATTGAATCACACATTCGTGACACTTTGATTGCCGGGGCATGGCTCAACGATGCAGAGGCAACCCGCTTTGTCGTCGAACATGGCAAACGCGCCATTGATTGGCTGATTGAACAAGGTGTGCCATTTACCCAAGATGCAGCGGGCTACCATTTAACCCGCGAAGGCGGACACAGTTATCGCCGCGTCATTCACGTCGATGATGCCACGGGGCAAGCGGTGCAAGACACCTTAACGCGCAAAGTGCGCCGTCATCCGAATATCGAAATCCTCGAACACCATATCGCTGTCGATTTAATCACCAGCAAAAAGCTGGGGCTAAACGCAGAAGACAAAGAAAACCAAGAAAACACAGCAAGCGACAAAACCAACCACTGCTATGGCGCGTATGTCTTGGATACCGTGGCGGATGAAGTGATTACCGTGCAAGCCGCGCATACGCTGTTAGCCACTGGCGGCGCGGGCAAAGTCTATTTGTACACCACCAATCCTGACACCTCGACGGGCGATGGTATTGCGATGGCATGGCGGGCAGGGTGTGCCGTGTCGAACATGGAATTTATCCAATTCCACCCCACTTGCTTGTATCACCCTCAAGCCAAATCATTCCTCATCACCGAAGCGGTGCGCGGCGAAGGCGGTTTGCTCAAACTGCCCGATGGCACGCGCTTTATGCCTGAGCATGACGAACGCGCTGAACTTGCCCCGCGTGACATTGTGGCGCGCGCCATTGATTTTGAAATGAAAAAACGCGGGGTCGATTGCGTCTTCTTAGACATTGCGCATAAAGGCGAAGCCTTTGTGAAGCAGCATTTCCCCAATATTTACGCCCGGTGTTTAGAGCTAGGCATCGACATTACCCGCGACCCAATTCCCGTTGTCCCGGCGGCGCATTACACCTGTGGCGGTATTGTCGTCGATCAACAGGCGCGTACCAGCATTGCCGGTTTGTATGCTGCTGGCGAAGCCGCTTGTACCGGGCTGCATGGCGCGAATCGTTTGGCTTCTAATTCTTTATTGGAATGCTTGGTCTATGCCGAAGCCGCTGTCGCCGACATCTTGGCACAAACCCCCACCACTATTCCCGCCCTTCCCGCATGGGACGAAAGCCGTGTCACCGATGCCGATGAAGAGGTCGTCATCGCACACAATTGGGACGAATTGCGCCGCTTTATGTGGGATTACGTTGGCATTGTGCGTACCACCAAACGCCTCCGCCGCGCCCAGCATCGCATTCGTTTGTTAATGCGCGAAATCGACGAGTTCTACGCCCATTTCCGCGTCAGCCATGACTTAATCGAACTGCGTAACCTCGTCGTCACCGCCGATCTCATCGTGCGCTGCGCCCTTTCCCGCAAAGAAAGCCGTGGCCTACACTTCAGCCGCGACTACCCAGAAACCGCCACCAAAGCCAAACCCAGCCTCCTCCGCCCCCGCAAACCGACCACCCCCCGCCTGCGGCGTACCCCTCCTTGACCAAGGAGTGGAGTTAAAAACGTCATATATTCAATGACTTATAACTCTCCCCCTGCCAAGGGGGAGTACCCCAAAGGGGGGAGGGGGTTTGCCCTCAAAATCAAGACCAAACTCAAAAAATGACTGAATAGGCAGGATAGACATGCTTAATTCAGCCATAGACCAAATTACCGCATAGTCCGGGGAGTTTGTATCACTTATTCTTAGACTGGCTCTGCTTCCCCGGGCTACCCATCTTTGGGACTTTTTACGCCAACACCCTGAGCAATGTCGTTTGCCACACTTGGGCGGGGGCGGTGAGGTTGAGGGTTTGGAAGTGCAGGGGGTGGCCTTGGATGGTGACGTGGGCAGCGACTTCGCGGTTAAAGGCGGGGTGCAGGAGGATGCCTTGGCTGGTTAGGCTGAGTGGGTCTGCCGGGTTGTGTTGTGACATGACGTAGGCGTAGAGTTGGTACAGATGCGTACTTTTGATGCTCTCGGGGCGGAAGGGCGTGCGGTGCGCAATGTCGGTGAATTTGGTTTCGATAATGATGCGCCGCCCCGGTGTTGCACCATCGCCCGGATGCTCTAACACAATGTCGGTGCGCATTCCCGGCAATAGTGCAGCAATGTCAGGCGTTGGCTCGCTCGTTTGCCAATGCAAGGGCAAGCCCGTTTTTACCTGCCAGCCGTAAGCGGGGGCGTGGAGTTGGTAAAAGCCACCGATGGCTTTTTCGTACAAACGGCGCAGCCACACCACATCACGGCTGGGTTGCAGCAGATACAGTGTCCCCGCTTGCTCACTGGGCAAGGCCAGTGACAGCATTAAACGCGCAGTGGCTAATAAAAAGCGGGGCGTACTGTCTGGCAGGGGCGGTAGATCAACACGCAATTCCCGCGCTTGTTGGGCAGAAAGCGGGGCAACAGTGTTATTTAAGCCCAAACCTTGGAGTAGTCGCTTACTTTCGTGGCATTGCTTGATTAGCTTGCTATCTTTCAGCAATGGCATGACATAGACCAACGCGGCAAGGAGCACTTGGTAAAACGTGCGATGGGTTTGCCAAGCGGGGAAGCGGCAGGCGATTTTGCCTTGGGCGGGGAGCTGGCGCGTGAGCGTTGGCAAGAGTTCAATGCGCCCACGCACCCGATTCACCGTCGCTTGCGTAGCGCGGCTTTCTTGGAGCACCCCCCGGCGCACATGCGTTTGCAGGGCGGAGAGGAATTGCTGGGTCAGCAAACCGGGAATCGCCGCGCTTTCAAGTTCATGCAAATTTTCTTGACTCAAGGCGACATGGCGCAAGGTGTTGTTCCACACCTTCTGCCGTCCAACACGCAAGCAATCCGAGGCATACAACAACAGCCACCACAAATTCGCCACAGGAATGGCCTGCATGGGTGTTGCCGCTTCCGCCTGCGTTAGTTCGTCCACGGTGCGGTTAAACGTGCCAAGGCAGCACGGTAGGTTTCAGGACGATCGAACCAATAATCCGCCAATAAAGGCGCGACTTCTAAACGCAGCACCTCGGCAAACCACGCTTGTGCGGCTTCTGGCGTAGGGAATGACGGGTTATTTGCTGTGTTTGCTGTATTTGGCGGCATGAAATAACTATGCCCCACGCAAAACGCCGCCCCCAGTGCTGGGTCGTCGCTAATTTCTTGATTTAACGCGCTTAAACGTTGGCTAACTTCGCGCAGCCAAGGGGCGGGCAAGCCATGTTTTTCAGCAAGCCATGTTTGCCATGCTTGACCAAAACAGGGCGTAAGTTGGGCAAAGGCAAAACGACGGCGCAAGGCAACATCGAGCACGGCGAGCGAACGATCCGCCAAATTCATCGTGCCGATTAAATACAAGTTGTCAGGCAAATACACCCGCTCGGAGGCAGTACGGCGATACGACAAAGCGAGGGCGGCATCGGGCTGGCGTTTGTCGGCTTCGAGCAGGGTGAGCATTTCGCCAAAAATCTGTGCCGGATTGCCGCGATTGATTTCTTCTAAGAGCAAAACACATGGCTGCGGCGCACAGGTACGCGCCAGTTCGACCATATCGAGCAACATGCCATCAACCAAGGTCAAACGCCCGTCGTCCCCCGGTCGCCAACCTCGGACAAAATCTTCATAAGCCAGCCCAGTATGAAACTGCATGGCACGAATATAGGGATGCGCGGCGGTGTTTCTCTCATCACCTATCCCACACAGTACCTGCGCCAAGCGTTTCGCCAGCCACGTTTTGCCCGTCCCCGGCGCACCTTGCAAGATCAAATTTTTCTTCACCCGCCAATGCGCAATGATCGCGGCAAGCTCGGCTTCTGGCACAAAGCAGCCTGCGGCAACAATGTCGGCAAGGGTGTAGGTAGGCGTTGGATAAGGGCATGTTGGCGTACTGTCTGCGTTGTCCTGAGGTAGGCAGGTTTCACCCAAGGCCAGCGCGTCAGGGTCAAACCACTCGGGGATAAAACTAGCGGGCGGTGGTTTATAGACCCAAGCGGTCAGACAAAGCTCGGGGAAAGAATGTACCGGAAAATTGGCCTCGGCAAATTTGGTCTGTAATTGCTGGCACAAGGTCAGATAGGCGATAGCAAAGGTTTTTTGATTTGGTCTATTTTTTCCGTATTTTTCTGGGGCAAAGTGAATGCCAAGGGTGTAGCGGGTATAGGCTAAGGACGTAGCATCCAAGCTAGGAAAAGCCATTGGCGATAGCAGATGCAGGACAATTCCCAAATAATAGGGAAACTCGTGCCCCTCGCCCGTCCGCACGGCTTGGCTCTCGGCAAGTTGCGCTAAGGCGGCAATCAACGCCTCCGCTGCTGTCGTTGTTGTCGCTGTCGTTATTGCCGTTGTCCTTACCTGCGCGGCGGCGAAAAATTGCCACGCCGCCGCAACCGCTTCGGGTGTATTGACCCAAACAAAACTTGGGGGCAGATAGGGAATACCCTGAAAGCAATTCGGTACGGGAGCTTGTAAAGCAAAGACCCGCGCCACAATGGCAGCTAAACGCCGCCGCCGGGTTTGGCTCGCGCCACGATTAAAGCAAGCGAATACATGCAACGGGCTGGCGGCATCGGCGGTTAAGGGTAGCCAATTGGTGGCGGTATCACTGGTGCTTGTGTCACTTAAGCCGGTTATTGCAGCTTGCAGCTTTGTCCACACCGCTGCCCATGCCGCCGTATCTGGCTGGAACTGTGCGAGGGCGTGGCTCAGTTCCTAATAAAACTCAACCCATGCAAAGGTATCGGTATAGTCAGCGGTACGGTCAGCGGGCTTAACGTCCACTTTGTAAACGGCTAATCCGTTCGCGCTCAAGCAAGAAATCTTTTAAGGCGGTATGCACCACCCGTTTAATCCGAGTTTGTAAATCTTGCTCTAACTGCACCAACATCGCATCGGTAACGGCTTGCAGAATATTAGGCAATTCACTTTGCACACGTTCTTGTACCGCTTGTGCAAGTTCGCCTGCTAAAACATTTAAAACCATCGGGTCTATTGGCGTATCGTGATCCATAAGGCTCTCATTGGCATGAAGAAGGGCGCGTTGGCTTAGGGTGCTCAGTCGAGCCGCAAGTTCTGTATGTGTATTCGTGCTTTGGGTGTTGCGATGTTTTTGCATGAACATATCGGCTTGTTGCACGAGAGGGGGGCTGTATTTCAGCTCAGACGATTTATCCACCATGATGGCTATGCCGTTGCAAATCAATAAATTCAATCTGCCAGCCTTCACGTTTGTAGGTGCTGGCGCGTTGCCGTGCCGCCAAGCGGTCGGCTTCTGTTTGGCTGACAATTTCTAAGATAGTTTGGTAGTTCACAAAACTAGGCGGCGGTTCGTCGGCAAGATTCAACAGACGCTCACCACGCACGGGCAGATTGTTTGCCCCTGCCAACAAAATTGGCGTTTCGAGGGCAAGGGGTGAATCCGCCATACAGTGTGGGATAAACCCGGTGGTCGGGTTCATCCATAATTGCCGATCAAGGAGCTGGGCGAGTTGCCCATTGGGCGCATACACCACCACCGGCTTCCGCGCCCGCCACGCTTTATGCAGCAAAGCGCAGGCGGTTGCCAGCTTGTCTGGGCTATGGTGGTAGAAGTAAACCTGTGTCACGACACGCTCCTTGATGCTTTGTTCGACCAACGACTTAGTAATTGGTTTGGCCTTTGTCGCTACGCTCAACGAGGTAGCTGACTAACAACGGCACAGGGCGACCTGTCGCGCCTTTGTCCCCGCCAGATTTCCAAGCGGTTCCGGCAATATCTAAATGCGCCCAGTCAAACTTACGGGTAAAACGGGCAAGGAAACAAGCGGCACTAATCGCCCCACCATATCGCCCACCGACGTTCGCCATATCGGCAAAATTGCTTTTCAGTAAGTCTTGGTAATCGTCCCATAAAGGCAGTTGCCAAGCACGATCCAGCGATTCTTCACCCGCCGCCAGCAAATCACGCGCCAGACCATCGTCATTACTTAACAAGCCCGTCGCCACTTGCCCTAAGGCGACTACACATGCCCCGGTCAAGGTGGCGACATCAATCACCGCCTCGGGTTCAAAACGTTCGGCATAAGTTAGGGCATCGCACAGCACCAAACGCCCTTCGGCATCAGTATTGAGGATTTCAATGGTTTGCCCAGACATCGAAGTCACAATGTCACCGGGGCGGCTGGCATTGCCATCGGGCATGTTTTCGGCGGCGGCGACTAACACGGTTAAATTAATCGGTAAGGCCAAACGCGCCACCGCTTTAATTGTGCCTAATACCCCTGCTGCGCCACACATATCGAACTTCATTTCGTCCATGTCTGCCGCCGGTTTAATCGAAATCCCACCAGTGTCAAAGGTAATGCCTTTACCAACGAGGACATAAGGTTTGACTTCATCTTTCGCCCCACGATAATGCAAGACAATCAACTTAGGGGCTTGGCGTGAACCACGCGCTACCGACAACAGTGACCACATGCCAAGCTCTTCCATCTCGGCTTGGTCTAACACTTGGCACTCCAGCTTAAACTCTTGGGCAAAGGCTTGGGCTTGTTCTGCTAAATAGCTGGGGGTGCAAATATTGCCGGGCAAATTGCCTAAATCTCGCGCCCATGTCACCCCTTCGCCAATGGCACAACCTTGGCGAATCGCTTCTTCGGCTTCTTGATGTTCATTGCGCCGCTCTACCGCAAAAGTGATTTTGCGCAAAGGGTGACGTACATCCTCTTTTTTGCTTTTGAACTGGTCAAAGCGATACAACACTTCTTGTACCAAGACAGTCGCTTGGCGCACTTTCCATGCCACAGAGCGTTTGCGCACGGGTAATTCGGTCAAGAAGATTGAAGCATCATGCGCCCCAGTGTCTTTGAGTTGGCGCACTGCCGCCCGCACTGCACTGCAATAATCCTTTTCGCGGAAATCTTTTTCTTTGCCCAAACCAACCAACAAAACACGGTGACAGAGCGTGCCGGGCACATTGTGCAACACCAAGGTGCTACCGAGCTTTCCCTCCATATCGCCTCGGCGCAGAATATCGGACAAGTAGCCCTCGCTGGCCTTATCCACCAGCTCGGCAGCTAAACTTAATTTCCGGCTATCAAATACCCCAACTACGATGCAGTCGCTGCGTTGTTTTTCTGGACTACCACTTTTTATGCTAAATTCCACCGGCTGTGCTCCTACAGAGATAAGCGTCAATACGCATCACAAAAAATCTTGGCGAATGCGACTGAAAGTGACCACACATACGCCTGAATCGCGGGGAATTATCTCTGCATCTTTTCTGATAAGTCAAAATAAAACATGATTTTTGAACGAGCTATTCGCCGCGAGTTTGCTCACAATGCCGCAGGGGTGTTTGTCGCACTCTTTGCAATTATGCTATCAACACAACTAATTCGCTTGCTTGGTGAGGCGGCTGGAGGACGCGTTGCCCCAGAAGCTGTTGCGGCTTTACTTGGCTTCACTTCCTTAGATTTCTTACCAATTCTTTTGTCATTAACTACGTTTATTGTGGTTTTATTAGTATTGTCACGCAATTATCGTGATTCAGAAATGGTCGTCTGGTTTGCGTCTGGCCTCCCACTAACCGCTTGGATTCGCCCGGTTTTAGTCTTTGCCTTCCCAATTTTTATTGCAGTTTCCGCCTTATCCCTCTTCCTCTCGCCGTGGGCTCTGTCAGAAAACGTTAAATTTCGGGAACGGCTGGATGCGCGCAGCGATGCCAGCAAAATTACCCCCGGCACTTTCCGTGAAGCCGCCTCGGGAGACAAAGTCGTTTTTGTTGAAGGTTTAAGTAGCGAAACCAGCGCGGTACGTAACGTTTTTCTCAGTATGAACCAGCAAGGGGTCATGGGGGTTATGGTCGCAGCGACTGGGCATCAAGAAACTGCCGAGAATGGTGATCGTTTCATCGTCTTAGAAAATGGGCGGCGTTACGAAGCTGAACCGGGCAGTCTTGAATACCGCGTCATGGAATTTGCACGTTATGCCGTAAGAATTAGCGATAGTGTCGTCAAGGACACGCAAGACCCGCCCAAAGCAATGCCCTTAGATGAACTGTGGCAAGACAATCGCCCGGAAGCAAAAGGTGAATTGGTTTGGCGCGTTGGAATGCCAATTTCAGTCTTGATTTTGCCGCTGCTGGCCATTCCTTTATCATTTGTAAATCCGCGTGCAGGCCGTTCTGCTAATTTAATTTTGGCGATCTTAACTTATACCGTTTACAAAAACTGCATCACCATCTCACAGGCTTGGGTTGCCCAAGGACGTATGCCTTTTGAAATTGCCATCTGGGCAGTTCATGGCGTGGTATTGCTTATACTTCCGCTGCTGTTCTATCAGCGAATTGCCGTCAAGCCATTTTGGCGATGGGGGCGGTAAATCATGAAACTCTACAAACGTTACATTCTGCGTGAGGGCATCGCCTCGGTGCTGCTCGTGCTTTTTGCATTGCTCGCTCTGTTTTGTTTCTTTGACATGATTGGGGAACTGAAA
>CAZOBT010000068.1:0-10481 GCA_964578025.1 uncultured Rhodocyclaceae bacterium
CAGGTGACAGTCCGCAAGCGTTGCCACTGCTCCAAGGGCTACAACTAGGGGCTCTATGACACGGATACCATCATTGAGCACCTGACTGCTGAGGGAATTGAAGCCGTCATTCCACCCCGCCGCAACCGTCGGGTTCAGCGACCTTTTGATAAGCATCGATATAAGAGTCGTAACTTGGTCGAGCGATTCTTCTGTCGTATCAAGCAATTCAGACGCATCGCCACCCGCTACGACAAACTCGCCGCGCGATTCGCCTCTTTCGTTGCTCTGGTTGCCAGCGTCATTTGGCTCGCTTGAATGTCAACAGACTCTAGTATTTGTTGTGATGGTGCGCGATACTTGTATCTCAATGTTTGACTTGGGAGAAAATCATGGCATCAGTTTCTTTACGTTTGCCGGATGAAATCACGCAACGGCTAGAAAATCTTGCTGTCCTGACAGGACGTAGCAAGACGTTTTATATGCTTGAAGCCATTCGTGAACACCTTGATGATCTAGAAGATTTATATCTGGCAGAACGTGAACTTGAAGCTATACGGGCAGGCAACTCACAAACCTTACCGCTTACCGAAGTAATGCAACACTATGGCATGGAACGTTGAGTTGTCATCGCAGGCGCAAAAAAACCTTGCGCAACTTGATCCACCAATTGCGCGACGGATTCTGTCTTTTTTATATGAACGCGTCGCGCCACTGGATGATCCCCGTAGCCTTGGTGAATCACTCAAAAGGTCGCGATTAGGTGAGTTTTGGAAGTATCGCGTTGGTGACTACCGCATCATCAGCCACATTGAGGATGGGGCATTACGCATTTTGGTGGTGAAAATTGGTAATCGTCGCGAGGTCTATCGGTGATAAGGTCGGACGCGGATTACGTATTAGAATGCGCGGCATGGAAAGCGTAAATCTTACTGGACAATTCCTCATCGCCATGCCAACGATGAGTGACTCATATTTTGCCCGTACCCTCGTTTTTATTTGCGAACACAATGAAAACGGGGCCTTGGGCATTATTGTTAATCGCCCGATTGATCTGAGCATTGCCGATTTGTTTGAAAAGGTCGATCTGCCGTTTCAGGCCAATGATGATCTGGGCAAAGCCCCGGTGTATTTAGGTGGGCCGGTGCAGACGGATCGCGGTTTTGTCTTGCACCGTCCGGCGGGGGAGTGGCAATCCTCGATTAAAGTCAATGTCGCCGGGGCAGATATTGCCTTGACCAGCTCCCGTGATGTCTTGTTGGCAATGGGCGAAGGCAAAGAGCCGCAAGACGTATTAATTACCTTGGGCTATGCCGTTTGGGAAGCGGGGCAGTTAGAAAATGAACTGACTGAAAATGCTTGGCTCACTGTGGAAGCCAATCCCAACACGGCTGACATTTTATTTAAGCTGCCGTATGAAGAACGCCTCGCGGCGGCAATGCAGACCCTAGGCATTCAATTTTCACAATTAGCCGAAGTCGCTGGTCATGCCTGAGGGAACGGTTTTAGCCTTTGATTTTGGCGTAAAGCGCATTGGTGTTGCCGTAGGTGAAAGCTTGCTCGGGCAATCGCATCCCTTAACCGTGATTCATGGCGAAGCCAATGACGTTCGCTTTGCCGCCATTGCCAAGCTCTTGCAAGAATGGCAGCCGGTGCAATTAGTGGTTGGCTTACCCACACATATGGATGGCACGGCGCATGACATGACGGCGCGAGCCAAACGCTTTGCCAATCAATTACATGGACGCTTTCGCCTTCCGGTTGCTTTGGCGGATGAGCGTTTAAGTTCTTTAGATGCCGAAGCTCGCTTACGCGAAAGTGGGCGCAATAGTAAAAAAGCCAAACCCGTGTTGGATGCGGTGGCGGCGCAACTGATTCTTCAATCTTGGTTTGATAGCCCGAATGTCTACCTTAACTGCTCCTCCTCAGACTCCGATGACCTCCCTGACTCCCCCTAGTTTGCACACGCTGCCAGATGCAGAAGCACAATGCGCGGCCTTAGCCGAGCAATTACGCCCTTTATTAGCCTTAAACCCCGCGCTGGTTGGTATTTATAGCGGCGGGGTATGGATTGCCGAACGGCTGCGCGAATTACTTGGACTGAGCGACGACATTGGGGTGATTGATGTCTCGTTTTATCGTGATGATTTTGCCGAGCGCGGCTTACATGGCGACGTGCGCCCTTCAGCGATTCCGTTTGCGGTCGAAGG
The DNA here is from genome assembly GCA_964578025.1 of uncultured Rhodocyclaceae bacterium. Lineage (GTDB taxonomy): Bacteria > Pseudomonadota > Gammaproteobacteria > Burkholderiales > Rhodocyclaceae > CAZOBT01. The sequence goes on from CAZOBT010000068.1 coordinate 2,190, forward strand.
CCGTCATCTCATTTTGATCGACGACGTTCTCTACACCGGACGCACCACCCGCGCCGCGATGAACGAGCTATTTGATTACGGTCGTCCCGCCAGTATCACCTTAGCCGTGTTAGCCGACCGGGGTGGGCGCGAGTTACCGATTGCCGCCCAACATTGCATGTGGGATGTCACGCTGGCAGCGACAACCACCTTAGTACTGAATAAAACAACCGAAGGCCAACTGGCCTGGAAAATGGAAGATCATGCTTAATCCTCAGTTAAATGCCGATGGCAAACTTACCCATCTTCTATCCACTGAAACCTTACCGCGTCATATCCTGACGCAAATTTTAGACACCGCGAGTTCCTTCCTAGAAATCTCTGACCGCGAAGTGAAAAAAGTCCCGCTGCTACGCGGCAAAAGTGTCTTTAATCTGTTTTTTGAAAACTCCACGCGTACACGCACGACCTTTGAAATTGCCGCCAAACGTTTATCGGCTGATGTCTTGAATTTGGATATTGGGCGTTCTTCTACCGCCAAAGGCGAAACGTTGCTGGATACCATCGACAATCTGTGTGCCATGCACGCCGATATGTTTGTAGTACGCCATGCCAGCAGTGGCGCACCATATTTAATCGCCGAGCATTTGCGCCGCGTGGGGCGCGAAGATATTCATGTGGTCAATGCCGGGGATGGTCGTCATGCCCACCCCACACAAGGCTTATTGGATATGTACACCATCCGCCATTACAAAAAGAGCTTTGAAAATTTGCGCGTGGCGATTGTCGGTGACATCTTGCATTCCCGCGTGGCGCGTTCCGATATTCATGCCTTAACCACCTTGGGCGTACCCGAAGTACGGGCGATTGCCCCGAAAACCCTGTTGCCCAAAGACATCGAAAAAATGGGCGTACAGGTGTATCACGACATGGAAGCAGGCTTACAGGGTTGTGATGTGGTGATTATGTTGCGTTTGCAAAACGAACGCATGAACGGCGCATTGCTACCTTCTGCCAGCGAATATTTCCAACGTTATGGCCTGACGGCGAAGAAATTAGCCCTCGCACAACCCGATGCCATCGTAATGCACCCTGGGCCAATGAATCGCGGCGTAGAAATTGCCTCGGATGTTGCCGATGGCCCGCAAGCGGTGATTCTGAACCAAGTCACCTTTGGCATTGCCGTGCGCATGGCGGTAATGAGCATTGTGGCGGGTAATTAAGTAAAGGAATAAAGCAAAAATGAAAATCAGTATTACCAATGGACGCTTAATTGACCCGCAGCATCAACTGGATTGCCGCACCGATTTACATCTCGCCGCTGGCAAAGTCGTCGCCATCGGCGCAGCTCCAGCCGATTTTGTCGCCGACGAAACGCTGGATGCCAGTGGCTGCATTGTTTGCCCCGGTTTGATTGATCTTTCAGCACGGGTGAGCCATTTAGAAAGCGAATTAACTGCCGCCGTCGCCGGAGGCGTAACCACCGTGGTTTGTCCGCCGGACATGGATCCGCCCTTAGACGAACCCGAACTTGCCGAACGCTTAGTGCGTCACGCCGCCGACATTGGTTTGGCGCGAGTGCTGCCCTTGGGGGCGTTAACCTTGGGTTTACAAGGCGAACGTATTACCGAAATGTCGGGTTTGCATGACGCGGGCTGTATTGCCTTTAACCAAGCCAATGTGGCAATCAAAGATACCTTGTCACTGCGGCGGGCAATGGAATATGCCGCGACCTTGGATTACCCTGTCTGGTTAAAAGCGCAAGATGCCTACTTGGCGCAAGACGGTGTGGCGCATGATGGCGAAGTCGCCAGCCGTTTGGGCTTAGCTGGGATTCCGGTCAGTGCGGAAACCGTGGCCTTACATACGTTGTTGATCTTGGCGCAGGATACCGGGGTGCGTTTGCACATCACCCGTTTATCTTCCGCCGCTGGCGTGGCGGTCTTAGCTGCCGCGCAAGCCGCTGGGCAAGCGGTGACAGCCGATGTGGGGATTCATCATTTGCATTTGTCAGAAATGGACATTGGCTTCTTTGACACCAACGCCCGTTTTGACCCACCCTTACGCAGCTTGCGCGACCGTGACGGCTTAAGCCAAGCCGCCGCCCAAGGCACATTAAGCATTTGTTCTAACCATACTCCAGTCAAGCCCGACGATAAGATTCTGCCCTTTGCCGAAGCCAAACCCGGCAGTACCGCCTTGGAGTTGTTCTTACCTTTGCTCTTGCAATGGGCGAATTCTGCCAAAGTCAGCCTGAGCGACGCGCTAGCGCGGGTGACTTGCCAACCGGCGCAACTCCTTGGCACGCGCTATGCCGGTTTAGGGCAATTAGGGCTGGGCGCAGTCGCCGATGTGTGTATTTTTAACCCTGACACCGATTGGCAAGTCAGTCCCAACGCGCTGCACAGTCGAGGCAAAAATACGCCCTTCCTTAATCATTTAATGCAAGGCCAAGTTCAAGCGACCCTAGTCGCCGGAAAAATCGTCTTCCGCCGTGAAGCGTGATTTCCTGCCAGCTCAACACACGAGTTGTCGCCAGTTCGCCATACGCTATGCCTATAATGCCAAGCACGCAACGAAACAGCGTTACCCCAATCCGCTTATTTGGTCTATAAAGGATTTTGGCAATTAGCTCTTGTTGTAATCATGGTTTTTTAATTTGGTCTGTTTTCTACGATGTTCCATCTAATAACAGAGGAGAAGTAACATGGGTTTATTCGACGGATTAGCCGGGCAATTAGCTAGCCAAGCCTTAGGGGCTGCTTTAGGTGGCAACAATGCGCAAGGCGGTGCAGGTAATGTCGTTTCTGCGATTTTCAATATGGTGCAAGGCCATCAAGGCGGTTTGGCTGGCTTAGTCGGGACGCTGGCACAATCCGGCCTTGCCGACCAAGTGGCTTCTTGGGTTGGCACTGGGCAAAACATGGCGGTTGATGGCAATCAAATCAGCAATGCCCTCGGCAGTGGTTTAGTTGGCAACATCGCCAGCCAACTCGGCCTCTCCCCCGAAATGGCAAGCGGCGCATTAGCGCAATTCTTACCAATGGTCATCGACCAACTGACCCCCAATGGTCAAGTCGAAAACCATAGCGGTGATATGTTGCAACAAGGTTTGTCCGCCATTTTAGGCAGCTTGAACAAACAAGCCTAACCCCCCGCAACACCCACACAGCCCGGAACAGCCCCACGGCCTCCGGGCTTTTTCTTTCGGTACAGGGCAATTTGGAAAACGATAGACCAAATTAAAAAACTAGCCATAATCCAAGCTGTACATGATTTATCGAAAATAGACCAAGCAAAGGCTTCTTATGCGTTTAACAATCAAAGATTTTTCTGTTTTGAAAGACGTAGACATCAATCTTGATGATGTCACGGTGATTATTGGTGAGCAGGCATCAGGAAAAAGCTTAACTGCACGGGTGTTGTTTTTCTTTGCTAATAATATTTTACCCTCTCTAAATCGAGAGTCACAAAAAACAAATTTTGAGATTAACGAAAAGCTCACTAACGCTTTTTATCAAATTTTCCATAAAACACTGTGTAATAAAAAAGATTTTTCCATAAAACTTTATGAGTTATTTGGCAATAAAAAACCAACATCTGTTACCTTCAATAGCAAAAATTCTGAAACTATATTTGCAGTACCAGAAGAGTTAAAAGAGGTGATAAGAGAGTCTTTTCTAACCACAAATGAATTAGAGGAAACACTTAAAGAGTTTTTCCCCAACCCTAACTCATATGTTCGTCAATTTATTAATAGACGACTACTTGAAGATGCCGATGATGTAATAAAATCTGCTATTGATCTAATTTATATACCTGCTGGCAGATCATTCTTTTCAACTATTCAAAAAAACATATTTCTCCTGACTGATAATAAAAATTTTGTACTTGACCCAACAATTAGAAAGTTTGGGCAAGATTATCAAGTTGCTAAAGAGCAGCTTAAAAATTCTGTATCTCTTTATCATAATTTTGATCGAATCGCAGAAAAAATTATTAAGGGTGAATGGATGATTGATGAGGAAGATAAAGAGTTCATTGCTAACAATGGTAGGCAAACCCCTTTAGCTAATGCCTCTTCTGGACAGCAGGAAGCTTTGCCTTTGGTGTTGATGCTTGAAAATGAATTGCTTGCTGCTAATGATGAAAAGAAAGCAAATAAAATCATTGTCATCGAGGAACCCGAAGCACATTTATTCCCCGCTTCTCAACGAGCGATTGTAGATTTGATTTTTCAGGTGAAAAAGCAATGCCCACACGTTAAATTCCTGATTACCACGCATAGCCCTTATATCCTTACCTGTATTAACAATGAGATTATGAAAGCGAAACGGGATAAGGTAACGGTAGGGGTGGATTCTTATTTTATGGCGGATGGAGTTTCTACTCGGATTTTTGACGATGAAACGGGCTTAATCAACGGTGAAAAACTGGATGAGATTTCAGGTGAAATTGCGGATGAGTTTTATGCTTTATTGGAGAATGAAGCGTGAAAACTCGGCAGATTGTTTGTGAAGAAAATCAGCGGCGTTTAATTGTCTCAGCCTCTGGCGAATTTACCTTAGAAAAAATCAGAATTGATGGTGATCTGATTCCAGAAAATACAACAGAGAAATGTGACTTTGCCATTAAAGCCTATCGCCATAAAGAGACTACGCAAGAATGTGCGCATACCTATATTTTGCTTGAATTAAAAGGGGGCGATGTAGAGAAAGCGGTATCACAATTAGCAAGCAGTATTAAATTATTAGGTGCAAAAAAACATTATCAAGGCTTTGCACACAAATACGCCTATGCCATCTGCTCCAAAGTAAAAATGCCCGGTTTTGATACCTTTAAGCAACGACAAGCCCTGTTGTTCCACAAACAGCATGGCTTTCGCCTAGACATTCGCTCGCGAGAGCATACGCACCAGATTAAGGACTAAAAGAAACCCCAGCCTCCTTTTGCTTCTTAGACATTTTTAATTCCCCTCCGGCGGAGGGGTACGCCGTAGGCGGGGGGTGGTTGGGTTGCTTATCTCCAAGAATCCTGGTGGTTAAAATTCAGACCAAATTAAAAACTTGCCAATAAAGCAGGATAGAAGTTGTTAATTACGTAATAGACCAAATAAAACCGCTCCCGCAGGTAATCGGTGGAGTTGGCGGGATTTTGTTAGAATTGCCCCCCTTTGTAATGTGATTTCGCCTTGAATTTTCTGGGTCGCGTTTGCTGGCGGCCTTGCCGATGAGGGGGAGTCCCCCGTTTATAGTTCAGCCCCATGCATATACTTTTTGAAGAAGACAGCACGTTTAAGAGTGGCACTTTGTTAAGCGAAACCGATGCAGCGATGCAGGTGGAAATGCCCTCGGGGAAACGGAGCAAGATTAAAACGGCGAATGTGCTGCTGCGCTTTGCCAACCCCAGCCCGACCGCGTTATTAGAACAAGCACAAAGCGAAGCCGCTGCGATTGAGGCGGATTTTTTGTGGGAATGTGTGAATGAGGGCGAGTTTTCGTTTTTAGACTTTGCGCGGGATTATGTGGGGCATGAGCCAACTTCCGTGGAAGCCACCGCCGTGTTATTGGCTCTGCAAGCCGCGCCGATTTACTTCCATCGCAAAGGGCGCGGACGTTTCCGCAAAGCCCCGGCAGACATTGTGCAAGCGGCCTTGGCAGGCTTAGAAAAGAAACGCCTGCAAGCCTTGCAATTAGAGCAATGGACAGAGGCGTTAACACAGTTCAACTTACCGCCAGAAATTGCTGCGATCAGCGAAGCCTTGTTGTATCAGCCTGACCGCAATCGGCTAGAAACCAAAGCCTTTGAAGCCGCGTGTACGGCGACGGGTTTATCTGCGCCGCAGTTATTGTTCCGTTGTGGGGCGTTGAAGTCGGCTTACGATTTGCATTTCCGTCGCTTTTTGCGTGAGCAATTCCCCAAAGGCACACATTTCCCCGAGGTGGCTGTACCGCCTGCCCCCGAGGATTTGCCGCGTGCCGAAGTGCAGGCGTTTTCGATTGACGATGCGGCAACGACCGAAATTGACGATGCCTTATCGGTGCAAGCTTTACCCGGCTTAGGCTGGAAAATTGGGGTGCACATCGCCGCCCCCGGCTTAGGCTTTACGCCACAAACCCCGGTCGATGCAATTGCGCGGGCGCGTTTGTCGACGGTGTATATGCCCGGGCAAAAAATTACGATGTTGCCCGACCCTGTGGTGCGCAATTTCACCTTAGATGGGCATAGCGATTGCCCGGCGGTGTCCTTGTATCTCACGGTGAATGAAAGCCTCGAAGTCATTAGCCATGAATCGCGTTTAGAACTGGTGCATATCGCCGCCAACTTGCGCCATCATGAAATCGAGCCCTTATTTAATGCCGAAACCTTGGCGAACAATTTTGCTGAGGTTGGTGAATTCCGCTTCCGTGAGGAATTGGTGTTGTTATGGCAATTTGCCAATGCCTGCGAAGGGCGGCGCGGCAAGCCATCGTCAACGCAAGGGATTAACGATTACAACTTCGCCATCTTGGGGGATTTGGCTGATCCCGAAGCCTGCCGTGTCGAAATTAGCGAGCGTAAACGCGGTAGCCCCTTGGATAAATTGGTGGCGGAATTGATGATTGTGGCGAATTCCACTTGGGGCGGTTTGTTGGCGGAAAAACACATTGCTTGCGTTTATCGCGCGCAAACCGGGGGCAAAGTGCGTATGACGACCTCGCCCTTGCCACATGAAGGTTTAGGTGTGCCGCAATATGCGTGGTGCACGTCGCCCTTGCGCCGTTATGTGGATTTGCTCAACCAATGGCAGTTAATCGCCTGTATTCGTGGCGAAACGCCCTTATTTGCGCAGCGTTCGGTGGAATTGTTCGCTGCCATGCGTGATTTCGATCTGACCTATTCGGCCTATGCCGAATTTCAACGGCGCATGGAGCGTTATTGGAGTTTGCGCTGGTTGCAGCAAGAGCAAGTCAGCGACATCGCTGGTACGGTACGCCGTGAGCAATTGGTTAAACTTGATCATCTGCCCTTAATGCTGCGTATTCCTTCGTTGCCCGAACTTGCTCCCGGTACGCGGGTGAGCCTGAGTGTCGCCGACATTGATTTGCTTAACCTAGAACTGGAATGCCGCTATCAAGCGACCCTTGCTGCCCCAGAATCCCCCAATACCACCGCTCCTGTAACTGATCCTGACCATCATGGCAATGACACTTCCACTTCCTAATCTTGGCGATTGGGTGGCGAAAAATCGTACCCTGACCTACGCCCTCGCCCTCTCGATTTTTGCCCACGGCATTATCTTAGCCATTCGTTTTACCTTGCCCGATATTGCGAAAAAGCTGGGCAGCGAGCCGTTGGAAATCATCTTGGTCAATGCCAAATCCGACCAACGTCCGCTCAATGCGCAAGCCTATGCCCAAACCAATCTGGACGGTGGCGGCAATACCGAGGAAAACCGCCGCGCCAGCACGCCTTTACCGGCAATGCGTTATGAAACCGAAGGCGATGATATTGAAAAGGCACAGCAGCGCGTGCAAGCCTTGGAAGAGCAACAACAGGTGTTGTTAGCGCGGTTGCGCCAAGCGCGTAATGTGCGCCAAGCCACTGCCAGCGAAGGCCGTCCCGATAGCAATGCCCAGCAAAATGGCAAAGATGCCGAAGAATCCGCGAAAGCTATGTCGCGTTTAGAAGGCGAAATTGCCAAGGAAATTCAGGAATATAACCAACGTCCGAAAAAGAAATTCCTCTCGCCTCGGACAATGGCTTACGCCCCCGCCATGTATTTAGAAGCGTGGCGCAGCAAGGTGGAACGTATTGGTAATGCCAACTATCCTGCCGAAGCGCGTGGGCGTACCTATGGCTCGGTGGTGTTGACCGTGGAATTACGCAAAGACGGCAGTTTGTATAGCGTCGAAGTCAGCCGCTCTTCGGGGCAGCCGGTGCTTGACCAAGCGGCGGTGCGTATTGTGCAACTGGGGCAACCGTATGGCGCAGTGCCAGCGGCGGCCTTAGAGGGCAATGATATTTTGAGCTTTTCGCGTACCTTAAACTTCACCCGCGAAGCGGTGAGCACGGAGCAATAAGCTATGTCAAATTCGCCGTTATCCCAGCAACCTGACCGTTATTGTGTCTTTGGTAATCCAATTGCCCACTCACGTTCCCCGTGGATTCACCAACGTTTTGCACAAGCCACAGGGCAAGCCATCAGCTACGAAGCCCGCCTTGCGCCGTTGGAGGATTTTGCCGGGGCGTTGGAAGAATTTCATGCCCTTGGGGGCAAAGGCGCAAATGTCACTGTGCCATTTAAGGAACACGCTTTTGCCCTCGCGCATG
>CAZOBT010000069.1:0-10387 GCA_964578025.1 uncultured Rhodocyclaceae bacterium
GGGATCGAACAAGGATTGCAAGCCGGGATTGAACAGGGTTTGCAAACGGGTTTGGAGCAAGGGCGTTTGGTGGGCAAAGAAGAAGGGTTACAGGAAGGAATGGAAAAAGGGCATTTGGCTGGGCTAAATGAGGGCTTATCTACCGCCCTCTCCCGCTTAATCACCGCCGGAATTCCCGAAGCCCAAGCGCGGCAGATGTTGGGGCTTGTTTAAGCAACAAAGCCACCCTAGGACTGGGTGGCTTTGTTATTTGGTCTGTTTTCTACAAACCATAAACTACATGGTGATGTAGGGATTTTTTAATTTGGTCTATTAAAACGCCGCCGCTTCCGCTTCTAAATACGCGAGGCTAATGTATTTGCCAATATTGGCTTCAAAGCCTTTGGTGTCTTTGGCGCGACTGCTGACGCGGCGGTCTTGCAACACCATTGCTTTCGCTTCTGCGACATCCTTGCCGTCTTTAATCGCTTGTTCGCAAGGGCGGTAAATGCCTTCAAATAGCTCGCGATTCCAGTGCAAGACCCCTGCCCCAGCATGACCATGACCGGGAATCCAGAGCTTGGCTTTGGTGTTTTGTTCTAAGGCATCATAGTTTTTCAGGCTGCCAAGGAAAGAGCCTTCATCCATATTGGCGATACGTCTGTCCATTGCCACATCGCCGACATGCACGACTTTATCTTCCAACACTTCAACGCAAATATCGGCTGGCGTATGCGCTTTGCCATAGTGATGTAAACGCAGGGTGACATCGCCAAATTTTAATTCTTGCCCATGTTGCACCGGGGTATTCGGTGCGACAACTTCCGTGCCAACCGTGGCTTGATTTGTCCATTTTTCCATCAAGGTGCGCCAGCTATTGCCCTCCATGCCTTGAATGGCTTTGATCGTTTCGGGGTGAGCGTAAATCGGCAAATTTTTGCCATAGGCATTGGTAAACGCCTGATTACCTAGCCAATGATCGCCGTGGTAATGCGAGTTGATGATGGCGATAACTGGTTTTTTGAAATGCTTTTTGAGCTGGCGAATCGCCATTTCGCCAATTTGCAAAGAAGCGCCCGAGTCCAAGACGACCAAGCCTTTGGCGGTATCGACAAAGGTTAAATTACACATCATCCCTTGGTTTTCTGGGGTGGGAAAACCGTCGGGGGAGTAGATCATCCACACATGGCGTGACAGTTGTTGCAAGGGATGGTCTTTGACGACGGGGCCTTTAATGAAATTTTCGACCTCGCCAGCAAAGGCAGAAATGGCTTGCCACGGTGCGGCTTCAAGCGCGGCAAGGCCGCCGAGGGCAAGGCTGGTTTTTAAGAATTGACGACGCTGCATGATGGATGCTCCTCCACAAAGTTTGATGTTTTTTCCGCAAAAAGCGGCAGGGCTAACGGATTAACGCATTAGCAAATCGGCACATAATGAATTGCTAATTCATGATGCGCCATTGTGCCATGCACCTAACAAGATTTTTTTGGTGCAAGTGCGGCTTATTTGGTGCTGCTGGGGCGTGGAGGAGTTTCTGGGAGCACCGGAAGCTGGGCTAAACCGGCGGTTACTTCGTTTAATGCGGCTAAGGCTTTGCCCAAATTATCAAGGCTGGCTTGTTTGTTCCGATCGCGCAAACTTTGCTCAAGCTCCCATGCCAAATCGCCCAAGTTGTATGCCCCTAAGGTACGCGATACCCCTTTTAAGGAATGGGCTAGACGTACCGCCTCAGACCATTGTTCATCCGCAAGAGCAAGACGACAATCATGCCCAAAATGACGACCTTGGCTTTCCCGGAATTTAGTTAATACCTTGATATACAACGGCAGTTTGCCGCTAACGTGCATTAAGCCAGCGGTGGCATCAATCCCGGGGAGTTCCGGTAAGACCAGTGGTTCAGGCTCGGCAGGTGTATCTGCTGAGCTGTCATTCGCGGTGCTTGGGCTGCGTTTGGGCAACCACCGCGCCAGTTCTGCAAATAGTTCATTAACATTGATTGGTTTGGGGATATACGCATTCATCCCTGCTGCCAATACCTTTTCCCGATCTTGATTCATGGCATTCGCCGTGACTGCAATAATCGGTAAATCAGCAAAACCTTGCAGTTGGCGGATGCGGCGAGTTGCTTCATAGCCATCTAATACTGGCATTTGGCAATCCATCAACACACAATCTGGGCGGTTTTCGATCACTGCCGCAATCGCTTCTGAACCATTGTTGGCAACGCGAACTTTTAAGCCCGCCCCTTCTAACAGATCAAGCATCACCTCTTGGTTAATCTCAATATCTTCGACCAGTAAAACCTCTGCCCCTTGATAGGCGGCTAGGCTGACACGATCCGCCGTGCGCCGACCAAACATCCCTGCCCCACATAATTCAGGCAGGCCAAGATGTGGCGCGATTTCGGCATAAAAGTGTTTCGTGCTCGTCGGTTTGCTTAGAAAGCCATCAATCGCCACATCAATATTTTGTAAGGCTTGGTCATGGCTATAGGCGGTGACGATAAAGATTAAGGGCGCAGTTTTACCGGTGCGCAGATAGAGCTGGCGGAGTTGGCGGATAGTGGCAAGGCCATCAATATCTTTCATACGCCAATCAACAAGGCAACACAGATAATCAGGTGCATCGTTTGCCGCCACAGCGGCTAAGGCCGCCTCCCCGGAAGCCACACAATCGGTGACTAAGCCTAATTGTTGTACTTGATTCGCTAAAAAATGCCGGGCTAAAGCGGTGTCATCGACAATCAACACCTTACGCCCAGCATAGGGCTGCATAATCTGGGTTAACTCTGCCACACCATGTCGGAAGCCATGTTCAGCGACACCAAAACGTGCCGTGAATTGGAAGCAACTCCCTTTGCCATAGTCACTTTCGACCCAAATTTTGCCTTGCATTAAACCAACTAGGCGTTTGCAAATGGCTAAGCCTAAGCCTGTCCCCCCATAACGGCGAGTCATGGAATTATCGGCTTGGTTAAACGCCGTAAACAATTGTTCTTGTTGCGCTGTGGTCAGGCCAATCCCCTCATCTTGTACCGCAAAATGTAATTCGGCAGAGTTGGTGGCTAATTCGCGCCGTCGCACGCTCAAAACAACACTGCCTCCCGCCGAAAACTTCAGGGCATTGCCTAAGAGATTGCTTAATACTTGCCCAAGGCGGAAGGCATCACCAATCAATAAATGCGTAATTTGCGGGTCAATATCGTAGGCCAGCTCAATGCCTTGCTCTTCGGCACGTCGTCCATGAATATCGGTTAAGCGATTTAGCACCCCATCCAAATCAAACGGTAGGCGTTCTAGCGTTAATTTCCCCGCCTCGATTTTGGAAAAATCCAAAATGTCATTGACCACATTCAGCAAGGTTTCCGAGGTATTTTTGATCTTGCTTAAGTAATTGTATTGTTTAGCCTTTAATTCACTGTCTAACGAAAGTTCGGTGAGTCCAATAATGGCATTGAGTGGGGTACGAATTTCATGGCTCATATTGGCTAAAAACTGGGCTTTTGCCTCAGCCGCCGCCATTGCTTTTTCATTAGCTTGCTGTAAGGCGGTAGTTGCGGCGCGGGTTTCGTTAATATCTAACAGGGTTTCAATTGCCCCGATGACTTCACCCTTACTGTCTTTTAACGCGACGGCGGTAAAACGCAACCATCGCCCAAGTTTTGGAAAATAATCTTCCGCCGAGAATGCCCCCGTTAACATCCCATCTAAGAAAAATTTGCCGTCGTAATAATGTTTTAAGGCAGCCAGATCGTTATTCATCACCAAATCTGACAGCACAGGGCGGGGTGCGTCATAAAACACTTCCCACTGGCGTTTTGTGCCTAAAATCGTTGCCGCAGAAATCCCAAAGACCTGTTCGCAAGCTTTGTTCCAATACAACACCTCATGTTCTCGATTAAGCACAAACATCGGGACTGGACTGTGATTAAGTACATGTCCTAATTGTGTTTCGTTAAGGGTTTTGTATTGTTGCTCTAGCTGCTTAAGCTGGCGGAATTGCCAAATCAAGCCAGCAATTAACACTAGCAGGGTTAGCCAGAGAGAGGGGCTAAATACCGCAAAGGCAGTAACAACACAGGTGGGCAGTAAAAACTTAGGGGCAGATTTAGGGATAATCAAAATCGGACTCCAGCGCAAAGCCATCGAAGCGGGTAAATGTAATTTTATTTTGGTCAGGATAGCAGAAAAGAAAGAAAACGGTTTTATGCGGATTTTATTAGTGGAAGATGATCCTGAATTAGGAGATGGCCTATGTATTGGCCTAGGTCAACAAGGCTTTGTGGTGGATTGGGTGCAAGACGGCCTAGCCGCGATGGCAGCATTGAGCGGGGAAACTTTTGATTGTGTAGTGTTAGATTTAAATTTGCCCAAACGTTCCGGGATGCAGGTATTGCGCGAAGCACGACAACAGGGCTGGGCGGTGCCGATGTTAATCCTTACCGCCCGTGATGCCTTGGGTGATAAAGTCGCCGGGCTGGATGCCGGGGCGGATGATTACCTAGTTAAGCCGATTGATTTAGATGAGCTTGCCGCAAGGATTCGTGCCTTAATCCGGCGCAGTGCCGGGCGTGCCGCCCCTTTGCTGCAACATGGCGCATTACAGCTTGACCCAGCGGCGCGGCAAGTCACGCTGGCGGGTGCAGCGTTAGAGCTGTCAGGGCGAGAATATTCCCTGTTATATGTCTTGCTCGAAAATGCCGGACGGGTGCTGACGCGCACACAGTTAGAGCAAGCTTTATATGGTTGGCAAGACGAACTGGGGAGTAATGCCCTAGAGGTGCATATTCACCATTTACGCAAAAAACTCGGCACAAATTTCATTCAAACCCTACGCGGGGTGGGCTATACCATTCCTAAAGTACGGGGCTAACCATGAATGCACCGCCCGTTACTCAGTGGTTTTCCTTACGCCGTCGCTTGTTATTCCTTTTACTGACTGGGATCAGTGTCGCTTGGCTCGTGACCTTGGTATTAAGTTATGCCGATGCACATCATGAAGTGGATGAGTTATTTGATGCGCAATTAGCACAAGCCGGACAAACCTTGCTTGCCCTTGCGGCTCACGCCCAGCACTCCGCTAGCACGCCACAGCATAGCCAACAGACCAATGACGAAATCCGTCATGTTTCCGGGGTAGCACATGCCTATCAGCGGGAATTACGTTTTCAAATTTGGCGTGCCGATGGCAGCCTACTCCTACGTTCACAAAATGCCCCTGCCACCCCACTCACCACCAATCTCGGTTTTAGCGAACACAGCGATAGCGAAGCGCATTGGCGATTCTTTAGCCAATGGGATGAAGGGCGGTATTTGCAAGTACAAGTTGCCGAAAATCACCATGTGCGGGATGAGTTAGTGCGGCGCATTGCCTGGCGAGTGTTATTGCCCGCCCTATTTGTCATGCCTTTATTGGCAATTTGGGTATGGTTTGCGACGCGTGAAACCGTTGCCAGTTTAGATGCCGTCGCAGGGCAAATTACCACCCGCGCCCCGCCGCACCTATCCCCTGTGATTCCACCCAGCGCACCGCAAGAAATCCGCCCGTTAGTCCAAGCGATTAACGCCTTGTTTGAACGAGTTGAGCTGGCCTTAGCCAATGAAAAACGTTTTACCGCCGATGCCGCCCATGAGTTGCGTACCCCCTTGGCGGGCTTACAAGCGCAATTACAAGTGGCATTACGCGCCCGCGATCAGCACGAACGCCAGCATTCTCTTCAGCAATTACAAACCGGGTTGGCACGGGCTTCGCGTCTCGTCGAACAGATGCTGCTCCTTGCCCGCCTTGACCCCCAATCCGCGCTACCCCATCCCGAAACGGTGGACTTACACCAACTCTGTGCCACGGTTTGCGCCGAATTAGGGGCAGAGATTTTGGCAAAGGACTTGGATTTTTCCTTAGAGATTCTGGATGAACATCAAGCCTTGCCTACCCCAGCCTCTTTCTCACCCTTTACCCTCCAAGGCCAAGCCGATTGGTTGCACATTTTGTTGCGCAATTTGCTCGATAACGCCATCCGTTACACCCCAGAACACGGCGAGCTACGTGTAGGTTTAGCCAGAAATTCGCAGCAAAACAAGGCAATTTGCTTAGAGATCAGTAATAGTGGTGCGGGGCTTACCCCCGAACAACGCACCGCTGCCCTACACCGCTTTACCCGTTTCGCCAGCAATACCCAACCCGGCAGTGGTTTAGGCTTATCCATCGTCGCCCGTATCGCCGAACTCCACAACGCCACCCTACACCTCGAAGAACGCCAACCTGCCCCTGGCTTAACGGTGAAAGTGGTGTTTATGGCAACTCATACAAATAGGTAGAAAGTCATGCGTATGATTCTAAAAGACCAAACTAAAAAATAGCCAATTAAGCATAATATTGATTGCTTATTCAACAATAGACCAAATGATTTGAAAATTTATCATGGCTCGGGTTCGCGGCTTCTAAGGAGAGCAATGGCAGAAGCTATCCAAAGATTTCAAAACAGTAATTCAGACTTATTTAGCTTGAACGCATCTGCGTGCACTAGCCAATCGGATTACTGCTGTTCCAACACCCGCAACAAACTAGACGTATCGTCTTTGCCCCAGCCTTGTCCCATTAAGGCATTGAGTTGTTGCCAGACTTGTACGCCTAGTGGCATAGCGACACCTTTAGCGCGGGCTTCTTCTAAGACGATGGCGAAATCTTTGTGATGTAAACGCGCTTCAATTCCTGCGGCAAAATCGCGGTGCACCATGCGTTCGCCCATCACATCTAAGACCCGTGATCCGGCAGAACCACCCGCAAGGGCTTGTTTGATTTTTGCTAGATCAACACCTTCTGCTGAGGCTAAGCGCATCGCCTCGGCAACCGCCTGAATGGCACTGACCATGATGTGTTGATTGCACATTTTGGCAACTTGCCCATCACCACATTGCTCGCCAACATGGACAAGAGTTTTGCCTAAGGCGGCGAAGACAGGACGGAGGCGGTTAATATCGTGGCTTGCGCCACCTGCCATAATGGCTAAAGTGCCTTGAATCGCACCTTGTGCTCCACCTGAAACTGGGGCATCAACAAAGCCAACCCCGCGTGCGCACCAAAATGAACCAAGGCGGCGAGCCGTCGCGGGTGGAATCGTACTCATATCAACGTGCAAGCCGCTAGGAGCTAGGCCATCCGCGAGGCCGCCGTACACTAATTGTTCCACGTCTTGTCCATTAGTGACAATCGAAATTACACAATCAACGGAATTTGCTAAATCTTTTACTGTTTTTACGACACAAGCCCCTTCTGCGGCGAGTTCTAGCGTGGCTGCTGGACGACGCGCCCAAATGCTCACTTGATACCCAGCACGCAATAAATTACGCACCATTGGCTGCCCCATCACCCCCAAACCAATGAAGCCAATCCGCGTAATTGGCGATTGTGGATCAATTTGGTGCATGGTTATTTGTCCTCCTTATCCATGCCAGCCAGGTCAGATATGCCGCCCCCAGACATGCCGCCAAGTTGTTCTAAAACTTTTAATACGGCAATCGAATCTTCTTCACCTAAGCCTGAACCAACCATCGCATTAAACATCTGCGCCGTGCTGGCAGCACCGGGTAAGGCAATGCCTAATTCATGCGCACTTTGCATGACAATATTCAGGTCTTTTTGGTGCATCCATGACTTAAAACCGGGGCGGAAATTACGCTCTAACATGCGTTGTCCGTGGTTTTCTAAAATGCGGCTATAGGCGAAACCCCCTAATAAGGCTTCACGTACTTTGGCGGGATCAACGCCTGATTTTTGCGCCAGCGCGAAAGCTTCGGCGACGGCTAACACGCCCATCCCAGTCACGATTTGGTTCGCCGCTTTAGCAACCTGCCCCGCCCCACTTGCGCCAACATGCACAATGTTTTTCCCCATGGCTGCAAATGCAGGTTCTGCCTGCGCAAAGCCAGCCGTGCTACCACCAACCATAATCGACAAATTGGCGTTAATCGCCCCAACTTCACCGCCAGAAACGGGGGCATCCAAGAAATCTATCCCGGCGGCGGCTAATTGTTGCGCGATCTCGCGGGCAGCCGCAGGAGCAATCGTACTCATATCCACCGTGACTAAGGGTGCAGCCGCAGAGCTTCTGCCCAACACACCTGCGGTGACACCTTGCGCACCTAACATCACCTCAGCCACATCTGGGGCATCGGCAACCATTGAAATAATCACGTCATTATTGACGGCTAATTCTGCCGGGTTTGCTGCGCTGTTTGCCCCAGCGGCTAACAAAGGCTGCATCGACGCTGCCCGCCGCGCCCACACTGTGACTTGATGCCCCGCCTTGAGCAAATTTAAGGCCATTGGGCGACCCATAATGCCTAAACCAATAAAACCAATTTTCATACAGAGAGTTCCTTCGATTATTTAAAGTATGCGTAATTGCAATGGAACGATGAAGCAATGAATTACATGAGGCGGATGCCAAGCCGTTCGGCAATCCGTTTGGCTAAAGCATCAAAGTCGGCATAGCACTGGCGTACCGCCTCCATATGCGCTCCAACCGCACCATCGGCATGACGCAAGAAGAACATCGGCTTATGTGCTGCCATCGCCATTGGCATCAGACTGCGGTACTGCTTTAACACCGCCAGTTGTTGTGGATCGGTGGCAAGGGAAGACGGGGCGGACATGGCAGCGGGGCGAGCTTGGCCTTTATGTGCTTCATATGTCATTGCCGCCTGATAGCTGGCAGGAATCGCCTCCATCCACGTTTGATACGCTTCCATTGGGCGTGTAGCACACGCGCCATGCTGGGTTAACACATAACCAATGGCATTAAGTTGGCCTTTGGGTAAGGCCAAATCACGCGGGGCATGGGGGCGAATTTTGCTCCAACTGTCGCGCCATAAACGCAAGGTGGGGCCAAGGTTGCGTAGGCTTTGCAGCGAAAACAAATCGGAATTGAGCGGCACACACAGATGATCGGCGGCTAACAAAGCCGCACGGTTAATCGCGCCTAAACTGGGGCTAACATCGACCAGCACCAACTCCGCTCCCCACACCGAGGCGGCACGGATGACGCGATGAAATGCCGTGGTAATGCGCAAAGCCGCTTCATCTTGCAGTTGGCAACGCCCCCACGCTTCGGAAAGCTTATCTTCAAAGCGCGACAAACCTAAATCCCCGGCAAGCAAGCGCAAATTCGGCAGAATCTCTAAGACTTGGGGTGGTGCAATGTCGCCAATGCCGCGCATCATCGGCTGAATTGCGCCGTAAATGGTGTGATTCACATCGTGCTCTGGCCAGAGCAGGGACAATTCATTTTCATCTAAAAACATTGAGGTCAAATTGGCTTGTGGATCAAGATCAACCGCCAACACCGGTACGCCCCGACTCGCAAACATCCAAGCCAAGTGATAAACCAAAGATGTTTTCCCTACCCCGCCTTTGTTATTAAAAAATGCCAATGTTTTCATTTTTCTCTTCGCCTACGTGCCACGATACTGACTTATCGCGCGGCCTTATTCATTTAACAAACGTGTAATGTAATTCAGCTTATGGGCGCGTTCCATTTGTTCGGCAAATTTAGGAAACTCCAAACCATATTGCATTTGCAATAACTGGGCGTGTTCTTTTAACTTGCGCCACGCCACGGGCTGACGTTGTGGCGGACGGGCTAAGACAATGTAATTCGGGCCATCTAAGACGGGAATGATAAAAACCTCATGCCCAAACACCGCCCGCGTCTGCTCTAACACCGCCTGCCACACCGGTTTGTCCCCCGCCAAATTCATCACCACCATGCCCTCTGGGGTAAGGCAATCTTTGACCTCGGTGAGGAAAGCCAAATCCGCCAAGCCGGGGATCAAACCATCGCGGTCAAAAATATCCAAAACTAGCACATCCACATCGCGCAACTGTCGAATGTCGACCAAGGCATCGCCCGCATGGATCGCCAAACGTTCATTTGGTCTAGGTAGGTAGAATGCTGGTGCAAGGTCGATCACATCTTGGTTATTCTCAATCACACTAAGCTTGGTCTTTAGTAAATTTTCATAAATAAAACGGACTAAAGAACCACCGCCTAATCCCGCCAACACCATTTCTCGCGGGGTAGGCACAAACAACAAAAAGGCCATCATCGCGGCGGTGTATTCCAAGGTTAAAGCACTTGGATTCGCCATATCCATCGTGCTTTGGATATAGCGAAAACTAAAATGCAAAGCGCGTTGCCCATCTTGCTCCAGCACAAATGGGCGTTGATACGTGCCGTTTTGCAAGGCTTCCCATAAGGGTTGCAAGGGCGTGTTTAAGGGTTCTAATAAATGCACTACCCCATAGCCATCCAAAAACGGGCAGGGGATTTGCAGCAAAGCCTGTGGTTTGGTCATGATTCACCTCGGCCTCGACTGTAGCACAGGCAGGAATTCAACAAAGAAACGCT
>CAZOBT010000070.1:0-2398 GCA_964578025.1 uncultured Rhodocyclaceae bacterium
ATCACGCATAACTTAACGGGCTTTTTTGCGGTGATGGATGGTGCAAGTTCTGACTTGCGCACCGGGCTACCTCGGCAAATGATCGAAATTCATGAAGCGATGCGTTTATTGGTGGTGGTGGAACATGAATTAGAGGTACTCACCGCGATCTACCAGCGTCAGCCACCGCTCCAAGAGCTGATCGGCAAAGGCTGGATCACCCTCGCCGCCAAATCCCCCAACGCTGCCGCTATCCACTTCTTTAACCCCAACACGGGTTGGGAGGAATGGCAAACGCAAGCACAGTCACAAAGCGCGGCTCCCATTCCCACTGTGCCAAATTCATTAGCTTGGTGCAGCCACCAACGTGAAGCCCTTAGTCCGGCATTGGTGGGGGAAGCAAACTGAGGTGGACATTCTTAATTTTCGCCAGTGACCGGAATATCCGTCTTGGGTGGGGTAATGTCGTCTTGCAGCATATTGGTTTCGACTTTAACGCGCAGGATGAGCAGGGCGCGTAAGGTTTCACGGCTACCTGTGGCTTGATGGTCATGGAAGACCGCATCTAGTTCGTGGCGATTGTTTGGGTCTACGCCACAAATTGCCGCGTAATGCCGGATTTCTTTATCTAAATCTTTCAGCTCTTGGTCATACGGTTCAAATGCACCCATGTGCTTGCTCCTTGTACCTTGTAAAAAGACCCGTCCCTGCAAGCAGGAAACGGGTCAAAACGTTGTTATAACAACAACGACCGATCTTTAATTAGGTGCTTGTCGCTTATTCAAACTCGACAATGATTTGATCCACCGAGAGGCTTTCGCCAACAGCAGCAGCAATCTTCTTCACCTTGCAGTCTTGCTCGGCCTTGAGGATGTTTTCCATCTTCATCGCTTCGATCACTGCTAGTTTTTCGCCTGCCTTCACTTCTTGACCCACCTTGACCGCAACTTCGCGCAGCAAACCGGGCATGGGGGAGAGCAAGAACTTAGACAAGTCAGGGGCGGGTTTTTCGGGCATCAGTGCCAACAGTTCGGCGGCACGCGCACTCATCACCATAAAGTCAGCGCGCGTTCCCCAATGGAACAGGCTGTACTTGGTTTTGTGGCGTTCAACTTGCAGCGTGAAAGGCACACCATTGCAAGTACCGTTGAACAGCGATTCACCTAAACGCCAGTCAGAGCGGATTTCATAGCTCTGACCGTTGTATTCGATGTGATAACCACCTGCCACCGCACGGGCGGTTACTTCGTGATTTTCTTTTTGTTCGCCGTTCAAGCGTACAACTACCCATTTGTCACCGACCAAGCGTTCATGGCCTTGCAACTGACCAGAGACAGAGGCAGAACGGTCGGTGTAGGAGCGATAGACGTAAGCGGCAACAGACACCAACAAGGCGGGATCATCGTGCGGCACCATCGAGGCATCAAAGCCCTTTGGATATTCCTTAGCGATGAAGCCAGTATCAAAAATCCCAGACTGGAAGCGCGCGTGTTGCATCAACGCGGCTTGGAAAGGAATGTTGGAGCTGATCCCACGAATCACGAAGCTATTTAAGGCATCACGCATCCGGGCAATCGCGGCGTTACGATCCTTGGCATGAACGATGAGCTTGGCGATCATCGAATCATAGAACATGGAGATTTCGCCACCGTCATACACACCGGTATCAACACGGGTCGTACCATCGGCATCGCTGGTTTCAACCGGAGGTTGGAAACGCACCAAACGTCCGGTTGAAGGCAAGAAACCACGGAAGGGGTCTTCGGCGTTGATCCGGCATTCCATTGACCAGCCATTGATCCCCACATCGGCTTGGCTCAATGGCAATTTTTCACCGTAAGCGACACGGATCATTTGCTCAACCAAATCCAGCCCGGTAATCAATTCGGTAACGGGGTGTTCCACTTGCAAACGGGTGTTCATTTCCAAGAAGTAGAACTCTTTGGTCGCGCCAGACACTACGAATTCCACCGTACCAGCAGATTCGTAATTCACCGCCCGCGCCAAGGCCACGGCTTGCTCACCCATCGCTTTACGCATCTCGGGATCAACGAAGGGGCTAGGAGCTTCTTCGATGACTTTTTGGTGACGACGCTGAATGGAGCAATCACGCTCGTTCAGATACACATAGTTGCCATGGGAGTCACCCAACACCTGAATTTCGATGTGACGTGGCTCTAAGACGTACTTTTCGATAAAGACACGATCATCACCGAAGGAGTTACGTGCTTCGTTCACACAAGACGAGAAGCCTTCATGCGCTTCGGCATCGTTGTACGCCACGCGCAAACCTTTACCACCGCCACCCGCAGAGGCTTTAATCATCACGGGGTAGCCGATTTTCTTGGCGATTTCCACCGCTTCATCAGGGCCTGCAATCGCATCGTTGTAACCGGGGATGGTGTTAACTTGGGCTGCA
>CAZOBT010000070.1:2408-10241 GCA_964578025.1 uncultured Rhodocyclaceae bacterium
ATTCGATCTTGTCGCCCATCTTCGCCACGGAGTAATGCTTGGGCCCGATGAACTTAATGCCTTCTTCTTCTAAACGACGAGAAAATTCGGCGTTTTCGGACAAGAAACCATAACCGGGGTGCACCGCTTCTGCACCAGTTTGCTTACAGGCGGCGATGATTTTATCCATCACCAGATAGGATTCTTTTGACGCGGCGGGGCCAATACAAACGCCTTCGTCCGCTAATTCAACGTGCAGCGCGTCTTTGTCTGCTTCGGAGTAGACGGCAACCGTCTGAATGCCCATCTTGCGGGCAGTTTTGATAACGCGGCAAGCAATCTCACCACGGTTTGCAATCAAAATCTTCTTAAACATGAAATACCCTCAATTCAGAATAACTAAGTAATTTGGCGCGTATAGGGCAAGGCGGCAACGCTGACGACAACAAGACAGTACGCTAGTACGGCGCGGAGGAGTCAAGGCAGCCAACGTAGCCATCTGCGATGCCAAATTGCTTAGAGGGGGATGTTGCCGTGCTTACGCCAGGGATTCTCTAACTTCTTCTCGCGCAACATCGCCAAGGAACGGCAGATACGCTTACGGGTCGCGTGAGGCATCACAACATCGTCGATAAAGCCGCGTGCGCCAGCGACGAAGGGGTTAGCGAATTTTTCTTTGTACTCGGCTTCACGTTCTGCCAACTTAGCAGGATCGTTCTTTTCTTCACGGAAGATAATTTCCACCGCGCCTTTTGGCCCCATCACCGCAATTTCAGCGGAAGGCCATGCCAAGTTCACGTCACCACGCAAATGCTTGGATGACATCACGTCATAGGCACCACCGTAAGCTTTACGGGTAATCACGGTCACTTTTGGCACAGTACATTCGGCGTAAGCGTAAAGCAGCTTCGCACCGTGTTTAATAATGCCACCGTATTCTTGAGTCGTGCCGGGCATGAAGCCGGGAACGTCAACAAAGGTGACAACGGGGATATTGAAAGCATCACAGAAACGCACAAAACGCGCCGCTTTGATTGAGGATTTAATATCCAAGCAACCCGCCAAAACCAAAGGCTGGTTCGCCACGATACCGACAGGATGACCGTCCATCCGGGCAAAACCAACGATGATGTTCTTCGCGTAGTCAGGCTGAATTTCAAAGAAATCAGCATCATCCACCACCTTTACGATCAATTCTTTCATGTCGTAAGGCTTGTTGGCGTTGTCTGGCACTAAGGTATCTAAGGAGAAATCTTCACGCCCAGCCGGATCATTAGTGGGCTGAACGGGAGGCTTTTCTTTGTTGCTAGAAGGCAGGAAGTTCATGAAACGACGCAACATAGATAAAGCTTCTACGTCGTTTTCAAAAGCTAAATCGGCAACACCCGATTTGCTGGTATGAGTAATTGCCCCACCCAACTCTTCAGCGGTCACGTCTTCGTGCGTCACGGTCTTAACCACTTCAGGGCCGGTGACGAACATGTAGGAAGAATCTTTGACCATAAAGATGAAGTCGGTCATGGAGGGGGAATACACCGCACCACCCGCACATGGCCCCATAATCATGGAGATTTGTGGCACAACGCCAGAAGCCATGACGTTACGTTGGAACACGTCCGCATAGCCGCCCAAGGAAGCCACGCCTTCTTGAATCCGTGCTCCACCTGAGTCGTTCAAACCGATCACGGGTGCGCCAACTTTCATCGCCTGATCCATGATTTTGCAGATCTTTTCGGCGTGGGTTTCGGACAAAGAACCACCGAACACGGTGAAGTCTTGTGAGAAAACGAAAACCAAACGTCCGTTAATCGTACCGTAGCCAGTCACCACACCGTCACCGGGGGTTTTTTCGCTCTTGTCCATGCCGAAATCGACACAGCGATGTTCTTTGAACATATCCCATTCTTCAAAAGAATCAGGATCAAGCAACAATTCAATACGTTCACGGGCGGTTAATTTGCCCTTCTTGTGCTGGCTATCGATGCGCTTCTGACCACCGCCAAGGCGGGCCAGTTCACGCTTCTCTTCCAGCTGGCGGATGATGTCGTGCATACAGATCTCCTATCGCTTCGTAAAGGGGTAAGCTTGGTAATACGGCTTAATTCATCAACTGCTTGAATCGTTAAGCCAAGGTTGCATGAGCTACAGCCGCCGCTGGTGGAGTCACCCCCGTACCAGCAACTTGCTGTAAATGGTTAAGTAAATGGTAAGCCGCTGCGGCAGGGGTCGTTGTACCTGCTTCTACGGCTGCCGATAAACTTGGAAGGTCGCGTTGTACCGCAGGATGGTGGCGGAAATATTGCCGCAAACCGGAATCAATCAATTGCCACATCCATGCCAAGGATTGATGTTGGCGTTTTGCCGCAAATTCCCCCGTTGGCGTTAAGGCATCGCGGTAAGCCAAAATCTTTTCCCAGAAGGCTGCCATGCCATCTTTTTGCAAGGCACTCACCGTTAAGACGGGCGGTGTCCAATTCGGCGAAGCGGGGCGCAGCATGTGTAGGGCATTGCGCCATTGCGCCCGACAAAATGCCGCCGCTCTGGGGTCAATGTCGGCTTTGTTAATCACCACCATATCGGCAATTTCGACAATGCCTTTTTTAATGGCTTGTAAATCGTCACCGGCATTCGGCAACTGTAATAAGCAGAACATATCGACCATGCCTGCCACGGTCGTTTCGGATTGCCCAACGCCAACGGTTTCAATGATGATGACATCAAAACCAGCGGCTTCGCACAGCAACATGGCCTCGCGGGTTTTTTCTGCGACACCGCCAAGCGAACCGGCGGAAGGGCTGGGGCGGATAAAGGCTTCGGGGCGTTGGCAGAGTAATTCCATCCGGGTTTTATCACCAAGGATAGAGCCACCCGAAACGGAAGAAGAGGGATCGACTGCCAACACCGCTAAACGGTGGCCTTGCTCAATCAGCCATACGCCTAAGGCTTCGATAAAGGTCGATTTCCCCGCCCCCGGTACGCCAGAAATGCCAATGCGAATGGCTTTACCAGTATGTGGCAAGACCTCATTTAATAAGGCTTGCGCTTGCACTTGATGATCGGGACGGGTGGACTCAACCAAGGTAATTGCCTTGGCTAAGGCACGGCGTTGCCCAGCCAGTAGCTGGGGGGCAAGTGACGATGCAAAGGCTGTCATGCTTTTTTCAAAAATTGAGAAAGTTGTCCGCTATACGCATAGGTGCCAAGGTGCTCAATGGGAATGTGTGGATCAACCAACACTTCACCGCCAATGGCCTTCCAGCGCGAACAGAAGAACACATCTTCACCCACATAATTGCGGTTAGGTGCGATCCCTGTATCAAACAAGCAGTAATACGTTTCACCATTCTCGTCTTTGACTTGACGATCTGGGTAAGCTTGAATCATCGCTTCTAGGCAATCCCGGCGTAGGCGTAAGAAACCTGTGCCAACATGCTCGGCAGTGACTAATTCGCCCCGTGCTTCGATGCGTGTACCAAAATCAATACAAAAGCTGGTTTCGGGCTTGCGCCGCCGTGCCGCCACACCCACAAACGGCACATCCCACGCCAGCAAACGTAAGACCGCTTCGGGTTGCCACACCATATCGTCATCGACAAACAACAAATCGGTATGGTTAGACTTGATGAAGCCTTGCACCAAGCGATTGCGGGCATCGGCAATTAAACTATTGCCCAGCACCATATGGATGTTATGCCCGATCCCGTTTTGCCGCAGCAGATCAAAGGTTTGCAGCACCGCCGACATATAGCGGGCTTCCACGCGCCCATCTCGGCTAGGCGTAGCGATTAAGACACTGCGGGTGTTTAACGGCACAGAAGCATTGACCATCGTTGTTGCCTTACATGGATTTAAGCGTTGCGCTTCAAATAATCCCGAATCCGGGCATTGAAGATGCGTGTGCCAATGTGGTCTAAGGGAATTTGTGGGTCGATCAAGACTTCACCACCCAGTTCGCGCCAACGATCACAGAACAGGTAATCTTCGCTAACAAACACGCCATCAACAATCGCGGTATTAAAGACGGCGTAATAGCCTTTGCCCGGCTGCCCGTCTTCATCCAACATTTGCCATTCAGGATGGGCTTTGACCAAGCTGCTCAGGCAATCGCGGTGAATGCGCATAAAGCCCGTACCCACTCGATCCGCCGTAAGTAATTCGCCCCGTGCTTGAATCGTCGCGCCAAATTTCACCACAAAGCTTACGTCGTCACGCTTTTTCGGATAAACCCCTGCCACTAATGGCGTTTGCCAAGACAACAAACGCAACACCGATTCCGGTTCCCAACCAATGTCAGAATCAATGAACAATAAATCGGTGTAGTCGCTATTGAGAAAATTACGCACCAAGCGATTGCGGGCATCGGCAATTAAGCTGTTGCCCACTTCAAAATTGACCGTGTGCGCAATGCCTTTTGCCCGTAGCAAATCAAATGTCCGCATCAGCGATGAGACAAAACGATAATCCAGCCGACCATCAATCGTCGGCGTGGCAATCATCACAGAAGTTGGAGGCTGTTTTGCTTTAACCACGGGCAGGCTCAATCTTAGGTTATGAAAACGTTATGAAGGTGTTATAAGGCGGGAATTAGGCCGCAGCTTTGCGGATTTCTTCCAAGACCTTACGGGCGGAATCTTCGATGCGTGTGCCTGGGCCAAATACAGCTTTTGCCCCAGCATTAAACAGGAAGTCGTAGTCTTGGGCAGGAATCACACCGCCAGCAAACACGATGATGTCATCTGCACCTTGCTCTTTGAGAGCTTGCACCAAGGCGGGCAACAAGGTTTTATGCCCAGCCGCCAAGGAGGATACGCCAATCGCATGCACATCGTTTTCAATCGCTTGGCGAGCGGCTTCTTCAGGAGTCTGGAACAAGGGGCCCATGTCAATATCAAAGCCCAAATCAGCGTAGGCAGTGGCAACGACTTTTGCCCCACGGTCATGACCATCTTGCCCAAGTTTGGCAATCATAATGCGTGGGCGACGACCCTGTTCTTCCTTGAAGTTTTCGATGTCAGACTTGATGGATTCCCAAGTGGCTTGGCCTTCAACCACACTGCCATACACACCAGAAATGGTCTGGTTGTTGGCGCGGTAACGGGTAAAGACTTTTTCCAAAGCATCGGAAATTTCACCCACCGTGGCACGTAAACGCATCGCTTTGACAGACAAGTCTAAGAGGTTGCCTTCGCCAGTCTTGGCACATTCGGTTAATGCATCCAATGCGGCTTGTACGGCAGCACTGTCGCGTGTGGCACGGATTTGTTGCAAACGAGCAATTTGTGATTCACGCACAGCATGGTTGTCGATGTCGAGAATATCAATCGCATCTTCTTTCGCCAGCTTGTATTTATTCACGCCAACGATCACATCTTTGCCAGAGTCGATCCGTGCTTGCTTATCCGCCGCACAGGTTTCGACTTGCATCTTTGCCCAGCCAGATTCGACCGCCTTGGTCATCCCGCCCATCTCTTCGATTTCTTGGATGATGCCCCACGCCTTGTCGGCCATGTCTTGGGTCAGTTTTTCCATCATGTAAGAACCCGCCCAAGGATCAATCACATTGGTGATATGGGTTTCTTCTTGAATGATGAGCTGGGTATTACGTGCAATGCGTGCCGAAAATTCGGTGGGCAGGGCAATCGCTTCGTCCAAAGCGTTGGTATGCAACGATTGTGTGCCACCAAACACCGCCGCCATGGCTTCAATCGTGGTACGCACCACGTTGTTGTAAGGGTCTTGCTCGGTTAATGACCAGCCAGAGGTTTGGCTGTGGGTACGCAACATCATGGACTTGGCATTCTTCGCCCCGAAACCGCTCATGATGCGATGCCACAACAAACGGGCCGCGCGCATTTTGGCGATTTCTAAGTAGAAGTTCATCCCCACTGCCCAGAAGAAGGACAGGCGACCGGCGAAGGTATCAACGTCCATCCCGGAGGCCACGCCAGTACGCACATACTCCATGCCGTCGGCGAGGGTGAAGGCCAGTTCAATCGCTTGGTTCGCCCCGGCTTCTTGAATGTGATAGCCAGAAATCGAAATGGAGTTGAACTTGGGCATATTCGCTGACGTGTATTTGAAGATGTCAGCAATAATCTTCATCGAAGGCGTGGGTGGGTAAATATAGGTATTACGCACCATAAATTCTTTGAGAATGTCGTTCTGAATCGTGCCAGACAACTTCTCTTGGCTTACGCCTTGCTCTTCGGCGGCAACAATGTAACCCGCCAAGACAGGTAACACTGCCCCGTTCATGGTCATGGAAACGGAGATTTTGTCTAACGGAATGCTATCGAACAAAATCTTCATGTCTTCAACGGAGTCAATCGCCACCCCGGCTTTACCCACGTCACCCAAGACGCGAGGATTATCCGAGTCATAACCACGGTGCGTCGCTAAGTCAAACGCAACAGACACACCTTGACCACCCGCAGCAAGGGCTTTGCGATAGAAAGCGTTAGAGGCTTCGGCAGTAGAGAAGCCAGCGTATTGACGAATCGTCCACGGTTTAACCGCATACATTGTGGGTTGTGGGCCACGCACATAGGGGGCAAAACCGGGCAAGGTATCGGCAGTGGGTAAATCTTCAACATCTTTTTTGGTATACAAGGGCTTGACGGTCAACCCTTCTGGGGTTTGCCAGTTCAAGCGGGAAATGTCGCCATCGGGCGACTGTTTGGCAGCCGCTTTTTCCCAAGCGTCCAAATTGGCAGAATTAAGCAGATTGTCGGACATGAGCATCACCCCTCGAATAATTTGATTTATTCCATCAAGCCTCCGGCATATTCGCTGCCGTGGCGATGTGAAAAGTTGACATCTTAGCCTGTGGATAATACGTTATCCATAATTATGAACGCAAGGGCAGTGCTACTGACTCGCCCAAATCACCCTGAAAAACCCCCGTAAAGCCCCTATGATTGCTCAAATTGCCCCCACTGCACTGTATCAGGAGGTTGCTGAACGCCTACGTCAGCGCATTTTTTCGCACGAACTCACTCCCGGTACGTGGATCGACGAACAAAAACTGGCAGAACAATACGGCATTTCGCGCACCCCGATGCGTGAAGCTCTCAAAGTTTTGGCTTCCGAAGGCTTAGTTACCCTCAAACCGCGCCGGGGCTGTTATGTCACCGAAATCTCTGAGCGCGACTTAGATGACGTATTCCCTATCATGGCCTTATTAGAAGGCCGCTGTGCGGCTGAAGCGGTGAAAAAAGCCCGGGCCACCGATATTGCCAATTTGCAAGCGATTCATGCCGAGCTTGAAGACAGCGCAAGTGCGAACAATATTGATGGCTTTTTTGAAGCGAACCAGCAATTTCATAAAGTGATTCAAGAATTAGCCGATAACCGCTGGCTGTTGTCGATGATTCAGGATTTACGCAAAGTCTTAAAACTCTCACGTTTGCATTCCTTATCCTTGCAAGGCCGTTTGCAACAATCGCTAGATGAACACCGCGCCATCATGGCAGCAATTGAAGCCCGCGACACCACCAAAGCCGAAAAGCTGATGCACGACCACTTATTGTCTGGGCGTGAAGCCTTAGCCAAGATGAAAGCCAAGCAAGCTGCTCAGTAATTGCAGGGGCTGGGGTGGGTTTGATTTGGTGAGCGGGATTCCGCTGTATTTGCATTTACACCGCATGAGGAAGCATGTTGTTCTGGCGAATTTGTCGTAGACCTGTTTACCTTTTGCAGAAAGTGCAGAGGGTCGTGCCTCAAACCAGTTGAAAGAACTGGCGGTTAATAAATCCGCTAATTATTTTGTCATGAATCTCAATCGACTTTGGGATGCAAATCGGAACAAAAAAGCCCGTAACTCCTTTGGTCTAAGGGGCATTTACGGGCTATAGC
>CAZOBT010000071.1:0-10057 GCA_964578025.1 uncultured Rhodocyclaceae bacterium
GGTAATGATGCCATCGGGATCACACATCATTACACTGTTTGATGAGGAGTCTAAGGCAACACGAATACGTAGATTCTCGTTAGCAGCTTCGCGTTCACTGGCAACACGTCGACTTAAATCTTCTTGCATTCCTGCCAAGCTTTGATTAAGTACGGCAACCTCGTCATGCCCAACAATTTGGATTGGGTTATCGAGTTTCCCTGCTGCTACAGACTCGGCAATCCTAATCGCTTGAATTAGCGGCTGAGTAATGCTGCGTCCGAACCAGAGAGAAAAGAACGCAATCAATACAGTCACCAAGACCGCAATGGCTACCATTACCCATAAAGCTTGGACAAAGATATGTTGTGCGGTTTCCTTAGCATCGGCAGCGGAACGCGTATGGTATTGACGTAAATTTTCTGCGGCTGCCACTGCCTCCTGATACAAGGGCAAAACTTTTTCGGTATATAGCAGATAGGCTTTATTAAAATCATCGGCCTCAATAGCAATCATTAATGGCGTGACACCTTCTGTAAAATAGGCATCTGCTTTTTGTTTGTAGGTGCGCACTAATGGCAGCTCTTCTGGTGCGACATCTTTTTGCCATGAATCTGACCAAATCTTGCTGATTGCCGCTTTATTTTGGTTAATTGCTGCAATATGTTCTGCTACAGGATGAACCTCGCCGTTTGGTAGTGCTATTTTTGGATTATGCAGTAAAGCACTGGCCTGTTGGGCATAGACCTCAGCCATTAAAGCCTGAATCCTTTGCGTTGCGGCGGCTGGTTTTAGCTTTGCATCATAAATTTTGTCGGCGGTGTTATCCAGAGCAGACATGTAATACAAGGCGGTTGCCAACAAAATAGCAAACCAAAAAGCGATGCCAAGTGCTTGCCAGAATAGCCTTGTCCCAATTTTATAATTATTAAGCATAAATTTAATGTTCATCACTTAGCTCTTTGCAGACTCATTGGTTAATTCCATTTCAGCACTTGTCATTAGTTGCTCAATATCACATACCACAAGCATGCGCTCTTCAAAACAAGCAAGGCCAACAATGTATTTAATATCAAAATTACTGAAAAATTCAGGAGCAGGTTTAATATCGGCTTTGGAAATACTAATTACATCGGAGACGCTATCAACAACTACTCCAATAATCCGCGACTTAATATTCAAAACCATAATTACCGTAAATGGTGTGTATTCCACTTTTGGTAAATTGAATTTGATTCTTAAGTCAACAATCGGAATAATTGTCCCTCGCAGATTCATTACCCCTTTGATAAATGAAGGGGTATTGGCAATCATGGTTGGAGCCTCATAGGCACGGATTTCCTGAACGCATAAAATATCAATAGCGTATTCTTCTAAGCCAACCGTAAAAGTTAAATATTCAGCCAATTTGTCTCTATCCTTTTTATGTGCGTTTTATTTCACGTCCCATGTCGGCTAACGCGACGGCATCAAGAATGAGTGCAACTCGTCCATCGCCCATAATTGTTGCTCCAGAAACCCCTGGGACACGGCGGTAATTCTCTTCTAAATTTTTAATAACAACCTGATGTTGCCCAAGTAAAGCATCAACCAACAGTGCAATACGTGTTCCTGCTGCATCAAGAATAATCACGATTCCGTCACTGGCTGAATTAAGGTGTGATGGCAAATTAAATAATTCGTGTAAAAATAAAAGAGGAAGATAATCATCCCGAATATGAACTACTCGCCCTAATGAGGGGAGATAACGTATCGCGGCCTCGTCAACCTGTAGTGATTCAATGACAAAAGAAACAGGCAAAATATAAGTTTGGTCAGCCACCGCAATACTCATCCCATCAAGAATAGCGAGGGTTAGTGGTAGACGTACAGTAATTGTGGTTCGTTCTCCCTCAATCGAATCAATATCAATTCTGCCACCGAGTTTTTGAATATTTTTTTGTACGATGTCCATGCCAACGCCGCGCCCAGAGACAGCACTGACTTCTTTTGCTGTTGATAAGCCAGGTTCAAAAATTAATGTAAGAACCTCATGATCCGTGGGAGAGCTTGGTAATAGAATATTCTTTTCTTTTGCCTTGCTAAGTAAATTGTGGCGATTAATGCCAGCCCCATCATCTTCAACTTGAATAATGATGTGTCCACCTTGATGAAATGCTCTTAATTCAATTGTCCCTGTTCGAGGTTTGCCTGCAAGTAAACGCTCAGCAGGTGTTTCAATACCATGATCGAGGCTATTGCGAATTAAATGTGTTAATGGATCAACAATTTTTTCAATGACCCCCTTATCCAGCTCAGTATTTTCCCCATAAATCTTTAGCTCTACCTCTTTATTTAAGCTAATTGACATGTCTCGTACCATGCGGGGGAAACGTGAGAATAAGGAGGACACAGGCACCATACGAATTGCCATGACGCTTTCTTGTAAATCACGGGTGTTACGTTCTAATAATGCAAGACCATTAGCAATTTGAACCTGTGTTTCAACTTTAAGGTTTTTTGTTGCCTGTAATAACATTGATTGAGTAATCACTAATTCGCCAACTAAGTTAATCAACTGATCAACTTTTTCAATGTTCACGCGAATTGTCTCTGTTGCCCCTGCTTTGCGTAAATCGGTGGTTGGTGCGGGGGCAGTCGGGGCTAAAGTTGGAGTCGGTATGGGTGTAGGAAGGGGAGGGGGAGAGGGAGAGACAAGTGAAGGCTTTTCATTGTTCTCTGGTGTGCTTGGTACGGCAGCTTGTATTGGCGTGGGGAAAGTTGGTACTGGTGATACGAGGTCTACTGCTGGTGTTAGGACTGTTGGTGGTTCGGCAGGGGGGATAGGCAGTTCGTTAATAGCCGCAACTGCAGGGCTAATGGCTGCCTGTTGTGCCAAATCGATGGCATCCAGAATTTCTAATGCGAGAGGTGTATTTGTCTCGGCCTCTTCCAGCGTCATTGTTTGGATTTGCCAAGCATCTTTCGCAGAAATGCGTGTTAAACCGTCGGTGAAGCTCGTTGCATTAACTTTTGTAGTGAACCGCAAATGCCACCAGCCAACCTGATCATCGCCATCGATAGGGCGTACTAAAATCAGAACATGACCAAGCGGTTCAATATCTTCCAAAAAGTGTCTTACACCATGTGCTGCTGCAACACTAGCTCGTGGTACGAACTGGATGTCATAAACAACTTCTTGCTCAAGCAGTTCTAGTTTTTCGACATTAATGCCGCTGTCAGCAGGAATAATTGAATCATATACATCACTATCTGTTTCTCTGTCAGCTTCTGTCGTACCGCCTGCTTGTGTTTGTATCTGGGTATTTTCTTCAATATACGTCCCTGTTGGCGAGGCATGTTCAAACCGAGCCAACTTATCCGTGATTGATTGAATGCGATCCAATGAGGCTGGTTCACTACCATTTTGTCGTGCTGCTAACAGCGTCTTTAGCACGTCTCCTGCTTCTAAAAATACCCCAACCATATCTTGGCGTAAGGCCAGCTCTTGCCGCCGCACTTTATCGAGCACAGATTCAAGGACATGGGCAAGATCCGCAATTTCACTAAAGCCAAAGGTTGCTGCACTGCCTTTAATCGAGTGCACTGCCCGAAACACCGCATTCAGCCCTTCGCTGTCAGGCTGTTCAATCGTTAACTCTAATAAGAGTCTTTCCATTTCACTCAAATGCTCTCCGGCTTCCTCGAAGAACATTTGGTAGAACTGGGTAAAGTCAATCACCATGTTTGTACCCACAAAACATGACGAGCTATTAAATGTAGGTTCACGTTAATTCAATACGTTATGGACAACTTCAAGTAAACGTTCTGGTAGGAATGGTTTTGTGATCCAGCCGGTTGCCCCCGCAGATTTACCTTGTTGCTTTAATGCTGGGGCTGATTCTGTAGTGAGCAGTAGAATAGGTGTTGTTTTATGCACCGCTGTATTACGTAGAGCTTGTACCAATGCCAAACCATCCATGTGTGGCATATTGAAATCGCTAAGTACTAAATCAACAGATTGTTGCATTGCCTTTTGTACACCATCTGCTCCATCAATCGCTTCAATGACTTGATACCCTGCACTTTGCAAGAGCAGGTGCAACATTTGACGAATTGCCGCCGAATCATCGACCACAAGAATTGTTTTAAGCATAAACAAACCTTTTGTTCTATCAAACAAGTCGCCACATCGTTATGAATGATGAAACAAAGGGAAAACGACGAGCGACTTAACTTTGCTGGCGAAGGATAATACGATTTTCACACACAGTAACGGCATTATTACGATTTTTACCAATCTTGTTTTACTTAGTGTTTTTTACGTCAGAAACATTCGTCGCTTGCCAGCGTTGTTTGTCAGAGTATCTGCAAAGAAAATGAGAAAGGAATGGGCAAGAGGTGACTAGGTAAGGCAATGGTTTGCATGATTTGCATAACTTCTGATGTAGATGCAGGATCAACTAAGCCTTGTAAAGAGAATTGCGGAGTCTGACTTGGTATATGCAGCACAACAATCTCCCAGCGTTCTATGTTTTGCGCTTTTGCTTGCATTAACAATGGCTTGCCTAATTGTTGGAGTGTGATTGCAAGTTGTAAGCGATATGCCAAAATTGCCTGATGTATTTCTGGTGACACGCCATTTTCAGTGTCTGTGGGGCGATTCCCCGCAACAAATCCCTGTTCAACAATGGGGACTTGGTTTAGATAAGTGGTCTGGTTAAGAGGCTCTGCTATTGGTTTTGGTGGGCGTTGTGTAATCGTTTTCCTGCTGTGGTGAGTACGTGCGTGGGGGACTGCGAGGTGAGGTGAGGTTAACTTTTCACGGGGGGGAAGTTGTAATTGCAAGGAATGTAGAGACTGATGGGTAACAACACGACGAAATCCATCTTGTTGTGTATTACCCAACAGAATCAGTAGATGCAAACATAATGAAAAAACAAAAGCCCGCCTCAACGATAGCTGTCCCATGTTTTATTAAGCCAAAAAACAATCCTTTTATCATAAAAAGAGGCTGAATAAAACGAGTGGCAGAGCTTGTTAGTTATTTAGCAAGGAGGCTTAAAATGCTTTGCGAGGCAAACGAATTCGGGCAATCAGCCCCCCACCCTCACGAGGTAAGAGGTCTAAAGAGCCCCCATGTTTCTTGCAAATTCTGTCAACAATGGCCAAACCTAAGCCTGTTCCTGTCGCATTACTCCGCGCTGTTTCTAAGCGTGTAAATGGGCGTTTTAGCCGTTCTGCTTCTTCTGGAGGGATTCCGGGGCCTCGGTCTAACACTTCAAGTTCAACATATTGGGGATTTGACCAAACTTGGAGCTGTACAGGTGGCTCACCGTATTTAAAAGCATTCGTAATCAAGTTATCCAAAGCACGTCGTAATGCTTTGGGTTGTACTGACATTGGGGGCAGCGGTTCGCTATGGAAAACAACAGGTTGTCCAATGCTAGCTTGGTGCGTGATGACACTACCAACTAAGTCATTAATATCAACCTCTCCTTGTAAGTCCTCACGTTCGCCACGGGCATAATCAAGGAATTGCCCAATCACGCTGTCCATTTGCGAAATATCGGAAGACATGCCCTCCAGCGCGATTTCATCACGCACACTCATTTCCACTTCGAGTCGGAGACGCGCCAATGGGGTGCGGAGGTCGTGCGAAATTCCAGCCAAAATTTCGGCGCGTTCTTGTTCATTACGTGTCAAATCACTATGCATACTATTGAAAGCATGTGCCAGTGTTTGAATTTCCGTTGCTCCAACCTCTGGTAAAGGGGGGGGATTTTGTCCACGTCCAATCGCTGCTGCTGCCTTAGCCATACCTGCTAAAGGTTGGGTAATTCGGCGAGCGATTAAAGCTGCACCTGCCATTGCAACAACTAGCGAGAGTAATACCCAGATCAACCAATTCCACTTAGAAGCTTGGACTGTATGTTCTCTGGGTAGCATTAGCCAGAAGACTTCTTCGTCACCTTCCTCAAGATGGAAACTTACCCAGAAGCCAGGCGTATCATTAATCGATAATGCAACTTGAGTATCTTTCCCTAGCTTCTTGCGCAAGTTTTCTTCAACAATCGCAAAGAAACGGTCGTTATGCGGCTGTTCTTTGATATCAACAATTTCGCCAGGTAACAGCCGAATCCCTTCCCGACCAGATAATTCACCAAATAAGCCGCGTCGCTTGTCTGGGGCAGCGGCAAACAAAGCGGCGCGAACTAAGTTCACATTGCTGGATGCCAGTTGTGCGAGGTTTTTGGCACGAGGTTCAGCTTCGGCAAAACTGGCAATTGTCAGCCAAGCGGCTGTTGTTAGTACAACGATACTTGAAATTAAGACAAAAATACGCGCCATCAGCCCGCTAGGTAGCAGGCTGTTTTCCAACAACAACAAGAATGACCGGCTGTTATCCGGTGTGTGATTTTCCATCGGGAACGAAGACATAACCAAACCCCCAAACCGTTTGCAGATAACGCGGTTGTGCCGGATCAGGCTCAACTAATTTACGTAAACGGGATACTTGCACATCAATTGCCCGATCAAAGGGCCCATGTTCGCGGCCTCGCGCCAGTGTCATTAGCTTATCACGCGACAAAGGCTGGCGTGGGTGTTGTAGTAAGGCTTTTAACACCGCGAACTCGCCGGTGGTTAACGCAATAGCGCGACCTTCGCGGACAAGAGTACGTGCAGAAAGGTCGATTTCTACCGAACCAAAGGTAACTTTTTCTGGAGCGTCTTCTGGGGAGCCAGGAGGAATTGCTTGATGGCGACGCAAAATAGCATGAACTCGCGCTAGCAATTCGCGAGGATTGAATGGTTTGGGCAAATAATCATCTGCCCCCATTTCCAAACCAAGAATACGATCAATTTCATCGCCCTTGGCGGTGAGCATCAGAATTGCCGTTTGGTCTCCCGTGCCACGCAAACGGCGGCAGATGGTTAAGCCATCTTCACCCGGCAACATGACATCGAGAACAATCAAGTCGAAATGTTCTCGCGCCCGGAGTTTATCAAGCTGAGAGGCATCGCCCGCTGTGCGGACATCAAAGCCCTGTTCAGTAAGGTAACGGTTGAGCAAATCCCGGAGGCGGGAGTCATCATCAACAACGAGAATTTTTCTTGGTCTATCGGTCATGATGGGTCTGTGTCAGTCAGCAGGTCAGTCGAGATTGCCAATAGTAACAAGCTTTGTGCCATCATTCATGAGGTAACAACTTGTTACATAACATTGCAAGCCCCCTTTAGCCACCGTCGCATTTCAGCGTAAAACTAAGGTTGCACTCAGAGGGGAAAATGCCATGAAAGCCAAAATTTTAAACTTATTTAAGCCATCAAATTTGATGATCTTAAGAACTAACAATACACTTTTTTCCTTGAAAAATATAGTGTTTTTCTCACTAATCAATGCTTTGTTATTATCTGTTTCGATTGCTAATTGCAATACAATCATTCATGATAATTCAATAGAAATTCCTGTTGAGAGTACCTTTAAAATTGGCATTTTTTCCAATTTTGAGGGGGTAAAAATCTATGCGGCATTAAATCACGAAGATCGCCAACAAATGCGCGAAGAGATGCGCCAACAGTGGGATGCTAATTCTGAAGTGGCTCGACAAAAGCTACGTGAAACATGGAAGCAAATGGGTACGGAAGAGAAAGAACGTATGCGCCGCGATATGGCAGTGACCATTTCTAGTGATTCGGCATCAGCAAACAGTACGCTTACTCCGCCTAGTCGTCGTTAGAAAAATGCTGAATTCTTGTTAAATGTGCATTAGTGCACAAACTGTGTAAATTACATCTTTTACGCAGCCTTTTTCTGCATCGTGCAGACACAAAATAAGCGTGTGATAACAAAAAGGCACGGGCTGTTAGAATATGGCCTATGCGAATTTTAGCCCTTGAAACCTCGACTGAGCTTGGCTCATGTGCCTTGTGGCAAGACGGTAAACTTCTTAGCCGTCTTTGCCCTCTCGGACAGTCTCATTCCGACACCTTGTTACCTCTGGTGCAGTCTTTACTGGCTGAGGCAGGGTGTTCTGTTCAACAATTAGACGCGATTGCCTTTGGTGCAGGGCCTGGTGCATTTACGGGCTTGCGAGTTGCTTGTGGCGTGACACAAGGCTTGGCAATTGCATACGACCTTCCTGTAATTCCCATTACTAGTCTTGCTGCAATGGCATGGCAAGTCGATGCCCCATATGTCTTGGCCTTGTTGGATGCACGGATGAATGAAGTATATTCCGCCGCATTTCAACGACAGAGCCATGAACTGCTCCTACTTGGCGAAGTTCAGCTTGCCGCTCCTCATAATGTTGTTCTACCGGAACAACTTAGGTTTGAGGATAGTTATGTCGCTGCTGGCAACGCGCTGCAAGCCTACCCGGTGTTGGCGCAACGTTTACGTGAGCAGGGCATGACACAACAGCAAGCGGAGATTATGCCTTTGGCGACAGCGGTGGCGGAGTTAGCGATTCCTGTGTGGCAACGTGGCGAAGCCCTTGATCCTGCGTTAGCTGCGCCGTTTTATGTGCGCGACAAAGTGGCGCAAACGGTAGCAGAGCGACTGGCACAAGGAGGCAAGGCGTGAGTGAAGCGGATGCTTCCCCCCTACGTGTGCATTGGCGGCAACTTGTACCAAACCAAGTAGCAGATGTGACAATCTTGGAATATCTCCATCGCCTAGAGCAGGTGGCTACGCCCTACCCTTGGTCATTGCGTAATTACCAAGATGCTTTGCAGAACCAGCAGCCGATCTGGTTGGCGATGCAAAAAAATGCAAAAAATGAATTTTTGCTGGAAGCCAATAGCATTATTGGCTTCTTTGTCATGCTTCCTGTTTTAGATGAGCTGGAGTTATTAAATATTGTGGTTTCGCAGCCCTATCAAGGCCAAGGTTGGGGGCGAGTTTTGTTGCACAAGCTGCAAAGCGAGGCTGAAATGCTAGGCGGGCAGCGGATTTTGTTAGAGGTTCGTGCCAGCAATACCCCAGCCTTACGCTTATATCAGGGCAATGGCTTCGTAATTGATGGACGGCGACGGGGCTATTACCCTTGCCAAGGTGGGCGCGAAGACGCTCTTTTACTTTCAAGGCTGCTTTAATATGCCCTTAAGTCGCGATGAAATCTTGGCAGAAATGGGGATTACACGCTGGTATTTGCGTCAATCTCCCAGAAATGCCGCAGAGACAGCGGTGGTGAGCGAAAAAAATGATAATTTGCCGCCCGAAATAACAATCCCTGCCGCCGAAAATAACAAACCGATACAGGCAGAAACGCCTGAAAAGGTGGTAACAACGGAACGGCATCCTGCGGCGACGGCAGAAAAATTGTTAGAAAATGTTTCAAACCCATTAGGCATGATGCCATCGGCAGAAAAATTAGACCCAACAAGCCCACCATCTGCGGCAACAACAGTGCCAATTTCTGCACGCTCACGCAAATTTGAGCAAAGCCAAAACCCCGATTGGGAGACAGTGATTCAAGAAATTCATGGCTGTCGGGCGTGTGAGTTATGCCAACATCGCCAGCAGGCTGTGCCGGGGGTAGGGGATCGCAACGCGAATTGGTTATTTGTTGGCGAAGGGCCCGGGGCAGAAGAGGATGCGCGCGGCGAACCTTTTGTGGGGCAAGCGGGGCAATTATTAGATGCGATGTTGGCAGCGATTGATTTGCAACGTGGGCAAGATGTCTATATCGCCAATGCCGTAAAGTGCCGTCCCCCCGGCAACCGTACCCCTAGTCCGCACGAAATGGCTGCCTGTCGCCCGTTTTTAGAACAACAAATTACGCTGGTCAAACCACGCCTAATTGTGCTCTTGGGTAAGGCCGCCGTGCATACGGTGTTGGGGCTGGATCAATCCCTTGCCAGCTTGCGTGGGCGGCAGCATCGTTACCATGATGTGCCAGTGATTGTGACGTATCACCCAGCTTATTTGCTGCGCAATCTGCCCGATAAGCTGAAAGCATGGGAAGACTTATTATTTGCCCGGCGCGTCATGCGCGAACTCAGCGGAAACTCATCATCGTCATAACTGACATTACGCAGTCGCCCTCAAATCCCGTCTCTACCTCAACGCCATCCGCGCTGCCTTTGAGGAACT